>DASZOW010000624.1:0-1557 GCA_035550615.1 Puia sp. | reverse complement strand
TATTGGTTGGCGTGGAAGGAGTTGGGGATCTCCCTGGCGAGACGGCGGGCGATGGAATAATAGGACCGCGGGTCATCCGGTTCGACATTCGTAGGACAGACGATCACTTCCGCGCCAAGGGCCTTGAGGATGTCGATCTTTTCCTTGGATTGTTTATCTGTAGTCGTAAAGATACATTTATAGCCCTTGACGACCGCGGCAAGCGCAAGACCCATGCCCGTGTTCCCACTGGTGCATTCGATGATGGTCCCGCCAGGCTGCAGTCTGCCGTCTCTTTCCGCCACTTCCACCATTTTCAACGCCATGCGATCCTTTGCCGAATTGCCGGGGTTGAAATATTCCACTTTTGCCAGTACGGGGCAGGGGAATTCCCTTGTCAATTTATTCAGGCGGATAAGGGGAGTGTGGCCTATCGTTTCGAGAATATTGTTTTTGATGTCCATGAGTATAAAGGTAGGATTTTGCATTACATTTGCCGCCCTGAAGTTAGACACTATGGAACCGATTTATATAAAAAAGATCGCTGAGAAATTAAGCTTTAGTCTCAAGCAGGTTAACAACATTTTCGATCTGCAGGCCGAAGGCGCCACGATCCCCTTCCTGGCGCGGTACCGGAAAGAGGCTACCGGTAATATGGATGAAGTACAGATCAATGATGTCGTAGAACAGATCAAATATTTCAGCGAGCTCCACAAGCGGAAGGAAACCGTGCTCAAGACCATCGAGGGACTGGGCAAGCTGACGCCGGAATTGAAGACGCGGATCGACGGATGCTATGACGCCACGGAATTGGAGGACATCTATCTGCCCTATAAGCCCAAGCGTAAGACGCGGGCGACGACGGCTATCGAAAAAGGACTGCAACCGCTGGCGGAATTCCTGTTCGCTCAGGGGCAGGGTGAGCCCGGCGAAGAGGCCGCGAAATATATCAACGAACAGGTAAAAGATACCAAAGAGGCGTTGCAGGGCGCGCGCGATATCATTGCCGAATGGATATCGGAGAACGAGCAGGCGCGGAACAAGATGCGGCAGCTGTTTACGCAGGATGCGTCGCTTACCTCGAAGGTTATCGCGAGCAAAAAGGATGAAGAAGAGGCGCAGAAATACCGGGATTATTTTGAGTTCGGCGGCTCGCTGGCCGACAGCCCGAGCCACAGGATACTGGCGATCCGGCGTGGCGAAAAGGAAGGTTATCTGATCATGGATCTCAATATCGATAAGCAGCGTGCGATCGATGAGCTGGACCGGATCTTTGTGAAGAACAGCGGCCCTGCCGCCGGCGAGGTGAAAAAGGCCGTCGAAGATTCGTTGGAACGGCTGCTCAAACCATCGATCGAAAACGAGTTCCGGCTGATCAGCAAGAACAAGGCCGATGAAGAAGCGATCCACGTATTTGCCGAGAACCTGCGTCAGCTTTTGCTGGCTTCGCCGCTGGGTTCCAAGCGGGTGCTGGCGCTGGATCCGGGTTTCCGTACCGGGTGTAAGGTCGTATGCCTGGATGCACAAGGGAATTTTCTGCACAACAGCACTATCTATCCGCATCCGCCGCAACAGGAC
>DASZOW010000623.1:0-2585 GCA_035550615.1 Puia sp. | reverse complement strand
TGATGCGGAAGACATTGAAAATGAGGCTGCAAAGAATAATTTATCCATATCCGAACGGATAGCGAAGGGCAGCTGGATCTGCTTCAAAACTGGAAAAAAGCCCAAATAAGGACGGTGGGAACACGAAATGAGGTGATTTTTCAGTAGATTTGTTATCCAACCTACGCGAACTCTTGGGGTTCGCCGGCCGAAAGGCCCATCCAATAGCCGGCGCACCGGGGGTGGGCACATTTGGTAGAAAACCAACGCCGGTGCGTCCAACTCAACCGTTGATTGATGATCGAGGTTCTACTCATTCTATCAGCTTACTTGATAGGTTCTATCCCTACTGCCGTCTGGGTGAGTAGGTGGTTCTTCGGAATCGACATCCGTGAATATGGCAGTGGTAACGCCGGGGCGACGAACACGTTCCGGGTATTGGGTTCCAGGTGGGGAACCATCGTCATGTCGGTCGACGTTCTAAAAGGATTTATTGCAACCAGCCTTTATATTCTCATCCCTTATTATTTAGGAAACGAAGCGGACCGGACCAATTTCATGGTCGGACTGGGTCTGGCGGCGGTAACCGGCCATATCTTCCCTATCTGGGCTGAATTCCGGGGAGGAAAGGGCGTGGCGACCCTCTTTGGGATGATCATCGCGATCCAGCCGCTGGCGGCAGCATGTTGCGTCGCCGTGTTTTTGCTGGTGTTGTATCTCACCCGTTTTGTATCGCTCAGCTCGATCCTGGCATCCGTGGCTTTCGCCGTTTTCATCTTATACATCTTCGATGCGCATGAAACCCTCTACCGTGGGTTTGCCATTGCCGTAGCCCTTCTTGTGGTCCTTACCCATCAGAAGAACATTACCCGTCTCCTTAGAGGGAATGAGAACAAGGTGCCTATCCTCAGATACCGTGACCGTAGACGTCAGCGGAGGCATATTACTGATCGGGACAAGGAATAATTGGGAGATTTTAACTAAATTTGTCATCCCGCAGACACGATGCGGTCCTGTTACACCCGCGCATGCAGGCGCGTTCTAACAAGGATGGATAATTACTGAAAATCAAAATCAGTCCAGAAATGTCGCAAACTTTGCTGGAGAAGTTACAGTTAACCGATGAGAGGAACCTGCTGATCCAAGGGCTTCCTTCCTCCATCGAAAAGCAATTCGTTAAGCTGGCCTTCGCCAAGAATCTAACTCCTCTGCTGAAGAGTAAAAAGATCGATTTCGCGCTTGTATTTGCCGTCAACGAGCAACAGCTGGGAGCTATCGTCCGGGAAGTGTTGCCAGCCTTGCGGCCGGATGGCAAGTTCTGGGTCGCTTATCCGAAGCCGGGTAGCAAGATCGCTACGACGCTCGCCCGTGAATGCAGCTGGAACTGTATCACCGGTCATGGTTACGAGATGATCCTCGATGTGGCGCTGGACCATGTGTGGACGGCGGTGCGGTTCAAACGCGTTACGCCCGCGATCGCTTTCCGCGCGCCGTTACGGGAGGCTGTGCTGGAAGAGGCCGGTGCAGACGAGGGGCAGGCCGTGACCAAAAAAGCGCAGACCCGCAGCCGGCGTGTAGCCGCGGCCCGTTAGGCCGGGATCGGCAATAGCCTTTATCACTTCCCGACCTTTATCACTTCTCGACGTCAGCCGTTTCAAGAAGCTATCTGCATAGTCTAACCGCACTCTCTTCGCAGTGCGCTCGATCTTTGGAAATTTTTCCTTCCGAATGCCATCTGGACGAGGGCTTCCTGTATCTTTAGCGTTAGGACAACGATATGCTTTCATCATTACTCCCAAAACATGGCGTGCTTTAGCAGGGCCGGTCTTATAACCGAGTTATTGGACAGGACGGAACTGTTGAAGGCCAATACGCAGTTTTTCTTTCGGCTCACGGATGAACAGCTGTGCCAACCGCCGGCGCCAGGCAAATGGTCTATCGCCGAGATCTATGGACATCTGAATCTCGCCATGGATCAGAGTATCCGGCGGATCCTGACGCGGATTGCGCTGGCCCCGGACAGGCCGGTAGATGAATACCGCAGCAGCTGGCTGGGGGACTGGGCGTACATGCTTATTATGCCGCGGCCGGATGGCCCCGTGTTGCGGCTGAGGACGCTACCCTCATTGAAGCCCGATGCGGCGGTTTTGGACGCCAGGGAGACGCTGGAGGGGTTTTTACGGCATTGCGATGCGTTGGATGATATTCTGCGGCATGTGGCGGGAAAGGATCTGAAGCGGATACGCATTCCGTTCTTCTTGCCGGGGCTGGTGAGGCTGCCGTTGGGCGACGTGTTGCGGTTCCTGGTGGCGCACGGGGAACGGCATCTGTTGCAGGCGCAGCGGGTGATGAGGTTGTTTGGTTGAACGCGGCCCGGCGGCAAGGCTGTAGCCAAATGCGGTTTGCGGCGGTAAGCGCGGCAGCGAGGGCTATTTGACGATCACCGTGCCGAGATCCAGCAACAGCCCGCGTTCCAACTCCTTGAGGTGTTTGTGCGTTTGCAACAATACCTGCAATTCTTCTTCGGTATGGGGTTTGCCCAGGTCCTGCTGATTTTCCTCCATCAATCGTTTTATCTTCCGCAGCTTTAGATAACGCATCGTCGA
>DASZOW010000622.1:0-5867 GCA_035550615.1 Puia sp. | reverse complement strand
ATGACCCGCTCCGCATGGCCACCAGCTTCGCCGGCGTCTTTGCGCCCTTTGACGGCAACAATAACGTGGTCATCCGCGGTAACTCACCCACCGGTCTGCTCTGGCGGATGGAAGGTGTAGAGATTCCCAACCCTAATCATTTCAGCAGCCCCGCCAGCAGCGGAGGCGGGATCTCTATCCTCAGCGCTCAGCTACTGGCTAATTCGGATTTTCTTACCGGCGCCTTCCCCGCCCAGTTCGGCGATGCGCTTAGCGGCGTCTTCGATCTCCGGTTACGAAAAGGCAATACCGAAAAAAATGAATATACGCTGCAGGCCGGCGTACTCGGCCTCGATGTCTCGGCCGAAGGACCATTATCGGTAGGCGGCATGCAAAAAGGCTCCTTTCTCGTAGACTACCGCTATTCTACCCTGGGCCTGCTAAGCGGCCTCGGCGTCGACGTAGGCGGCGGCAGCACCTATTTCCAGGACCTGTCCTTCAATGTCTACCTCCCCGCCGGCCGCGCAGGTAACTTCAATCTCTTTGGCTTCGGCGGACTCAGCACCCAAACGGTCTCGCCCAAAAAGGACTCCACTAAATGGAAGAATTTCGAGGACCGCTTCCAGGGCAAATATGACGGCCCCACCGGCTTCACCGGTCTCGGTCATAATATCCTGCTCAACAGCCGAACCACCCTGCACTCGGTACTCGCGGTTTCTTACTCGAAACTCAGCTTCAAGGAAAATTATATGCAGGACAACTACAGCTATCTGCCCTATTATAACTCCACCGACAAAACACCCAAACTAACCCTGACCTCCAATCTCGACCATCGCATCGGCGCCGACAACCTGCTCCGCGCCGGCTACGTCCTCGACTTCATTCATTACAATTATTACCAGCAGGGACGACAGTCCCCGACCGAGCCTTACCTTGAACAGGTGAACGCCAGCGGCGGAACGCAAACGGTGGAAGGCTACGTGGAATGGCAAAGCCGGTCGGTCCCCCATTTTCAATTCAATGGCGGTCTGCATTATCTCGGGTTGCTCTACAACCACAGCTATAGCTTCGAACCCCGTGCTTCCGTGAAATGGGCGGCCGACAACAGAAATAGCTTCGCTCTTGGCTACGGACTGCACTCCCAGATCCAGGAGCTGGGCGTCTATTTTGCCCGGGATACCAACGCCGCGGGACAAACCTATCACCCGAACAGCAACCTCGGCCTTACCAAAGCGCATCACATCGTGCTATCGTACAATCATCAGATCGATCGCGATCTCAGCTTCAAAGCCGAACTCTACTATCAATATCTTTTCAATGTGCCCGTCAACGCCAACGACACCAATACGTTCTCGACGCTGAACATCGAATCCAGCGACTATGTATCCGATCCGCTGATCAACAAAGGTACGGGCCGTAACTACGGGCTGGAACTTACCCTGGAAAAGTTTCTCAGCAATAATCTTTATTATATGGTCAATGGCGCATTGTATCAGTCAAAATACACGGCGCTGGACGGGATCGAACGCAATACCCGCTTCAATGGCAACTATCTCTTCAACGGCGTCGCCGGCAAGGACTATACCTGGCTGAACAAAGCAGGAAAGAAAAAGGCTTTTGGAATAAATGTCAAGGTGATCTATGGCGGCGGCTACCGCGATACGCCGATCGACGAACCGCAATCGGCCATCCGGGAGAAAACGGTCTATTACCAGCAACAGGCCTTTAATCTCCAAAATCCAGCCTACTTCCGCGCCGATCTCCGGCTAAGCCTCAAAAGGGATTATCGTCACATGACCACCACCCTATCCCTCGATCTGCAAAACCTCACCGGCACAAAGAATATCTATGACCAGGAATACGATCCCTTCCAGCGCAAGGTGGTTAACATCTACCAGACCGGCCTGATCCCTATTCTTAACTATAAAGTGGAGTTTTAGACGCAGCGGCTTATAATAAATAAACCATGTCCATATGGAAGTACTTCTCGAGTACCTGGTCACGGTGATCTTCCCCCTGGATGATCTTCACCTGCCGCTTGCCATTCTCCGTACGGATCAGTTTGTTATTGATCAGGCTGATCCGGCCTTCCCTGGTTGGCAGCGTCACGATCAGCGATCGGCGGAAATGCGATTCGGGCGAGGTCTGATGGAACTCGTTCATGGCATAGAAGTCATCCAGCATCCGCGGGATGGTCGAGAAGATATAGTCTATTTTGAAATCCTGCTTGGTGGCGCTCCATTTGGCCACACCCAGATAGGAACGCCCATCCACGACCACCGGATCGATGATCTGGTAGTAATTACGGCCGTCGCTCTGGATCTCTCCCGGCGTCAACGCCAGGGGAGCCAGGGAGAAATCGCCATACCCTACGTCTACCAGCCACTTGCGCCCATTCAACTGCACCAGCAGGGCCAGATGCTCGAACTCCCGGCCGTATTTGTTATTGCCGTGATGCAGCCGGCCTCCGATCATGGTCACGTCGAATCCGCAGTGGATCAGCAAGTTATGAAAAAGTATGTTCAGCTCATAACAATAGCCTCCCCGCATGTCGCGGATGACCTTTTGATATAAAAAATTGATTTGCAGGTAAATAGGAATCTGATTGTGAATATCCAGCGTCTCGAATGGAATCGCAAACAGATGATTGTACTGTAGTTCGCGTAAAGTAGCTAAGTCACTGTAGACCACCCTATTGTAATTAATCCGTTTTAAATAACCGCTTATGTCCATGCTTGTTGAGTTTTGATCAAATCCTGTGCTTGAGGTCAGTTTTTGCCAGCTGTTCAATATTAAAGCTATGTTAAAACAACTTCACCCCGGAAATGTTCGCAATTGTTTAGCTTGCCCTACCTGGGCCGGGCACGTTCATATTGCAAAGGCCAGTGGATCTCTTTATAACGTAGCTCGTCGGCCGCATGCAAGGGAAAATAGGGATCCCGCAGCATTTCACGAGCCATGATGATCAGATCCGCCTGACCCGTCACGAGTATCGATTCGGCCTGGATGGCATCCGTGATAATGCCTACGGCGCCCGTCAATATACCCGTGGCCTCGCGTATCTGTTGAGAAAAACTCACCTGGTATCCGGGACCCACGGGTATCTTTTGATAAGGGACGAGCCCGCCGGAAGAGCAATCGATCAGATCTACTTCCTTACCCTTCAGAGTCCCCGCCAGCCTTATAGCATCCTCCGGCGACCACCCGCCTTCCGCCCAATCCGTAGCGGAGATCCGCACAAACAAAGGATAAACCGCAGGCCACTCGCTGCGTACTGCCGCCACTACCTCTGTCAACAACCGCATCCGGTTCTCGAAAACACCGCCGTATGCATCGGTCCGGCGATTGCTCAGCGGACTCAGGAACTGATGAAGCAGATACCCATGCGCCGCATGGATCTCGACCACCTTGAAACCCGCTAGCATGGCGCGCCGGGCGGCGGCCCTGAAATCGTCGATCACCTTGCGGATGTTCGCATCTGTCATCTCTACCGGCTCCTTATAATGCGTGTCGAATTTGATAGCGCTGGGTCCGACCACCGGCCAGCCGCCCTCTTCTTCCGTCACCAGCCCACCGCCATTCCACGGCTCACGCACGCTCGCCTTCCGGCCTGCATGCGCCAGCTGTATGCCGATCTCGCTGCCCTGCGACCGCACGAACTTCACGATCCTGCGCAAGTCCACAATATGCTCGTCCTTCCAGATGCCAAGATCATGTGGCGAGATCCTCCCCTCCGGTGAGACAGCCGTCGCCTCCGTAAAAACCAACCCTGCGCCTCCTACTGCCCGGCTACCGAGATGAACCAGGTGCCAGTCGTCCGCCACCCCGTCATGCGCCGAATATTGACACATCGGCGATACCACGATCCGATTGCCAAAAATGATATCCCGTATCTGTAATGGGGTAAACAGTTTGCTCATAATAGCAGCGAAGATCATAAATTTACCTCAAATACGTCTATGCTCAAAGCCTGCCGGTCCCTGCCGGCCATTCTCATGACGGCCACAATCCTGATCGCCGCCAGACCGGCTGCCATCGACCGTGCACAGAAAACCGGTCCCGCGCCGACGCCCGCATCATCCAAAAGTAACCTCCTCGTCGCCGCTGCCGCCGATCTCCGGTTCGCCATGGACTCGCTGGTCGCACAGTTCACCCGCGAGAACCCCGGCATCGGGATCAAAGTCACCTACGGCTCATCCGGTAATTTCTACGAACAGATCAGGAATGGAGCGCCCTTCGATCTTTTCTTCTCCGCCGACGTCGACTACCCCCGGCAGTTAAAAGAACAGAACAAAACCCTCTCGGAGGTCCACGTATATGGTACGGGACAACTGGTCTTGTGGTCGAAAACCGTCGACCCCGCCCGGCAGCAGATGAACACCCTGCTCGATCCCCATGTGACCAAAATAGCGATCGCCAACCCCGCCCACGCGCCCTATGGCAAACGCGCGGTGGAAAGCCTGCATTACTATAAGCTTTATGACAAGGTCAAAGATAAATTGGTCATCGGAGAAAATATCGCACAAACCGCACAATACGCCCAGACCGGCGCGGCGGAAGTAGGCGTCATCGCCTTGTCCCTGGCCGTTTCTCCGACGATGAAAAAGACAGGCGGTAAATATTGGATCATTCCCGCTGCCGCCCACCAGCCGCTCTCGCAGGGATTCGTCCTGCTCCAACATTCCAAAGGCAGCATTGCAGCGGGAAAATTTGCACTTTTCTGCGGATCGGGACAAGCGGCGGCCACCCTTAAATATTTTGGTTTCGGCAAACCATGAAAACGTGCCGGAGATGCGGCTTAAAACCAACAAACAATGATCGACTGGCTTCCACTCTGGCTCAGCATAAAACTGGCTTTCGTCACGATGCTCATTCTCGTGCTCATCGGCATCCCGCTCAGCTACTGGCTCGCCTATAGCCGTCATCGCTGGACCGCTATCGCGGAAGCCCTGATCAGCCTTCCGATGGTCCTGCCGCCTTCCGTATTGGGCTTTTATCTCCTGCTGGCCTTCAGCCCCGCCGGCTCCTTCGGTCACTTCCTCGATCGTTTTATCGATGTCCGTCTCGTCTTCACCTTTCCCGGGCTCGTCGTGGCCTCGCTGATCTATAGTCTGCCGTTCATGGTCAACCCGTTGCTGGCAGGATTTAAAAATCTTCCCCCGCATCTGCAGGAAGCATCCCGCACCCTCGGCAAATCGGATCTCACGACACTCCGGTATATCCTCCTTCCCAATATCCGGACTTCCCTGATCACCGGCGCCATCCTCGCCTTCGCACACACCATCGGCGAATTTGGCGTCGTCATGATGATCGGCGGCAGCATCCCCGGTCAGACGAGAGTAGCTTCTGTCGCCATCTACGACGAACAACAATCGGGCAACTATGCCCTCGCCAATCACTACGCCCTTACCCTGCTGATCTTCTCCTTTCTCATTTTATTGGTGGTCTATAGCATCAACCGCCATTTCAGCAAATCCAAAACTATCCTATGAGCATGCTGCAATTCCAGGCAAGTAAGATGCTCCATACGGCGCAAGGCCCCCGACTATTCGACATCGGCTTCGAGCTGCAGCAAGGCCAGACCCTCGCCATCCACGGCCCTTCCGGGGCCGGCAAGACCACCCTCCTTCGTATCCTCGCGGGCCTGACAAAAACCGACTCGGGCCGGATCATAGTGGACAACGTGACCTGGCTGGACACTCGACACTGCATCGATCTGGCTATCCGCCATCGCGCCATCGGATTCGTATTCCAGGACTTCGCCCTGTTCCCCAACCTTACCGTACGCGAGCAGCTGACCTATGCGCTGCCTTCTAAAAAAGAAAACTCCATCATCGGAGAGTTGCTCTCCCTCATGGAGCTCGAGGAATTGCAACACCATCGCCCCG
>DASZOW010000621.1:0-3494 GCA_035550615.1 Puia sp. | reverse complement strand
GTTCCAGGCTGAACTGCCCGAAAAGTTCTCCCTTGCGGATGATCTCCTTGACTTTTTCGTTGCCATCGTCATCGATGTAGCCGATCTTGATGGTGCCCTCTTTGACAAAGTAGATCTTATTGTGATTATACGCTTCGAAATAAATGTATTCTCCCCTGGGGACCTCGATCACGGAATGTTCCACCTTCAGATCCTTGTACTCTTCGTCGGATAACTGGCACCAGAGATCATAGTTCCGAATCCATAATAGGCTGTCGTCGCCTGCCATATCGAATGATTTTTAGCGAATGTTGATCGGTTAAAGTTAATTCGGAATCCTTAGATTTACGGAAAATAATCGGTATGCAGGTGACTACGATGGCCGAATGGGCAGCCAAAGGGGAAAGTCCCGAGATCCTGTTTTGGGTCGGATGCTCCGGCAGCTTCGATCAGCGGGCTCAAAAGATAACCAGGGCCTTTGCGACCATCCTCGATAAAGCAGGGGTCCGTTATGCCATTCTGGGCAAGGAAGAGTCCTGTACGGGCGATCCGGCCCGCAGGGCAGGCAACGAGTTCCTTTTCCAAATGATGGCCTACCAGAACATCCAGCTCCTGAACAATTATGGGGTCAAAAAGATCGTCACCACCTGTCCGCATTGTTTCAACATTCTCGGCAACGAATATCCTGAACTGGGCGGAAAGTACGAGGTCATGCATCATACAGCATTTCTGCAACAGCTGATCGACGAAGGCAAGATCCGGTTGAAGGAGGGCGGCCCTTATAAGGGCAAACGCATCACCTATCATGATTCGTGTTATCTCGGTCGCGCCAACAACATCTACGAAGCGCCGCGAAGGGTGCTGGAGGCGCTGGAAGCGGAACTCATCGAGATGAAGCGTTGCCGCAGCAAGGGTCTATGCTGTGGGGCCGGCGGCGCGCAGATGTTCAAGGAGGAAGAAAAAGGCAGCACCCGGGTCAATTTCGAGCGTACCCACGAGGCCATGGACACCGGCGCGGGAGTCATCGCCGCCGCCTGCCCTTTTTGCAATACCATGCTGACCGATGGGGTCAAACATGAAGAAAAGGAAGATTCGGTCCAGGTGATGGACATCGCCGAACTGATTGCCGGCTCGATTGCCTAAATTTGCGTTATGAACGCTCATCACACCGAATTGTTACCCGAAGATTTTGCCGGCAGTTCCCGCGTCTGGATCTACCAGAGCCCCCGGCTTTTTTTTATGTCCGAGGCGCTGGCGATAGAAGAAATGCTGGAATCCTTTGTGCGCAACTGGCAATCGCATGGTGTGCCGGTAAAAGGCTACGCCAATCTGTTCTATGGACAGTTCATCGTGCTGATGGCCGATGAGAGCGCTACCGGCGTCAGTGGATGCAGCACCGACAGTTCGGTCCGGCTGATCAAGGAGATCGAGCAGCGTTTTGGCGTCAATATGTTCGACCGGCTGATGCTGGCCTTCCGGATCGAGGCTAAAGCCGGTCCTTCTGACGAGCCGCAGGCGGCGCCGAAGGTGCAGATGGTGCCCCTTTCCCAGCTGTCTTATGCGCTGGAGAATGGGTTCCTGGATGGCGATACCCTCTATTTCAACAATACCGTGCAGACTAAAGCTGAATTAGAGGAAAAGTGGTTGATACCACTGAAGGATAGCTGGTTGGCCAGCCGATATTTGAAGACTCCTGCGAAGTCGTAAAATAATTTTACGCATCAGCGGCAAGCGCTTATATTTGCCTCCCGGATTTTCTATCGGGCGAGCCGCCTCGGGCGGCTGAAATATGCGGAAGTAGCTCAGTTGGTAGAGCGACAGCTTCCCAAGCTGTAGGTCGCGGGTTCGAACCTCGTCTTCCGCTCGAAAAGGTTTCAGTCAAAGCTGGAGCCTTTTTTATTTGTCCTATGCAATTGCCATTGCGGCTCCTATCGCTTGTGGGCTAAGCGTCGGTGGCTGGAGAGTTTTGCTTACCGGATCAGCATGACTGTGCCTTTCCGCATCACCGGCTGTTTGGTTTCGGTGTTGAAGTAATGCGCCATCCAGACATAGGTTCCGGCGGGAGCTTTCGTACCGTGGAAACGTCCATCCCAGCCTTCGTCGGGATCGAGGCTGCGGAAGACCAGCGCCCCATAGCGATCATAGATATTCATTTGGAAATTGCTCATCTCGCAGGCATGCAGCGGATGAAAGGTATCGTTGTGGCCGTTCCCATCGGGCGTAAAGGCGTTCGGAAGCCAGAGCTGGCAGCTGCACGCCGTGAAATCCACCGTGGCCGTCAGGGTGTCCCTTCCACAGCCGTTGGCCGCGATCACCGTATAGACGCCGGATTGGCTGGGATGAAAGCCGGGGCCCTGCGAGCCGTCCTGCCAGAGCAAGGTGTCGGCATTCCCCGCGACCGTGAGCCAGAAATCTTCGCCATTGCACAGCGTCGTGTCCTTGAGCATCGCCACCCGCAGGCTGTCATCGAACGCCACCGTCAGCGAATCCTTATATACACATTGACCTACCATGGCCGTGACGGAAAACTTACCCGGCTGGTAAACAAAATAGGTCGACTGGCCGGTTTGATCCTGGTCATTGCGTTGCGGCGGCGTAGCGGTCCAGTGATATACGCCCTGACCAAAATCGGCGTCGAGGACCAGCGTGCTGCCCTGACATACCGCGGTATCATGAAAATCCAGGGGCTTATCGTTCCGGTAAGTGACCAGCACGCTGTCGGTGACCTGACACTGGCCCTGATAGGTGACGAACACGTAATAATCACCCGGACGCGAAACGATCAATGAATTGTCCCGGGATCCATCCCCCCACTGGTAAGCCGTGGCCCCGGGTATCGAGGCATTCAACGTATCGAGCTGGTTGGGACAAAGCAGCGTATCGGGACCCAGGGACAACGGTGGCCGTAATGGCTGGGCATAGGTTATGGAAACGGTATCACGGTAAATGCCGCAGCCGGGCACGGTGACCTGGGCTATATAGGCGCCCCCCGGATAATGCGTGACCAGCAGGTCGGTGGTATCGGGGAGCACGGCGCCGTTCAGCAGCCAGGCATACCTGCCGTTCTGCGAAGCGGCCATCAGCTGAAGATTGGCGCTATCGCACATTATATGATCTTTACCCAGATCGATGTCCGGCGTATCACTGGCGAAGACGCCGATGCTGTCGGTGACCCCGCAACCATCGACCGCCACGGTATAGATACCCGAGGTCTTGATGCGCACCGTATCGGTATGTGTCGTATCGGGGTCGTTCCAGGTATAGGTGGCGCCGGGGATCACCGGTCCCTGGATCAGCGTATCCGGCGACTTGCCGCAGACATAGATATCCGGCCCGAAATCGAAGTTCATCGGTTGTACGATCGTGATAGTATCCCTGATCCTGATCGTATCCGTGCTGGGCGTCCAGACGATCAGCTCTATCGGATACTGGCCGGTGGACGTAAAGACATGCAGCGGTTTTTTGGCCGCGGAGCTATCGTTATAGCCGGAGGCCGGGTCGCTGAAATGCCATTT
>DASZOW010000620.1:0-2273 GCA_035550615.1 Puia sp. | reverse complement strand
TCGCGCTCGAGCTTGATCTGGCAATGGAAGGCTTTGAGGGGCATCGGCTGGTCGGGACTATCGGCGGTAATGCCCACGAACTCGCCGGAGGAAAGGGCGGCGATTTTGCTGGCAGGCAGGGCGAGATCGAGTTGCAGGCTTTGGCTCGTGGACGTGCCGCGATTGTTGGTGCTAATGGTGGAGCGCTCCTGTAGGATCTTTATAATACTCCCCTCTGTTAGGACCAAAGGGATAAGACCAGCGCTGCCCTGGACTATAACTACGACCCCAATGGCAACCTGACGCGGGACCTGAACAAGGATATCGGCAGCCAAACGGCGGATGGCATCATCTACAATCATCTGAACCTGCCCTGGCAGATCACGTTCCGGTCGGCTACCGGGACCAAGGGTACGATTACCTATATCTATGATGCGGCGGGTAATAAGCTGAAGAAAACGACGCTCGACAGTGCCGGTGGCCTCGAGACAGTTACGACCTATATTGGGGCGTTCCAGTACCAGGGACGGCAGACACTGGGGCCGGTTCTTCTCCGGCTGACACGCTGCAGTTCCTCGGCCAGCCCGAAGGCCGGATACGGCTCAAGACCGATACCGCAGCCGGGCAGACGGTCAGCTCCTGGAAATATGACTACTTCCTGAAAGATCACCTGGGCAATACCCGGATGGTGCTGACCGATGAACAGGAAACCAATCAGTATCCGGCTGCATCCATGGAAGTAGGGGATAGCGCCACAGAGAACCTGTATTACACCAATCTGGAAGACACGCGGGTGGCGTTGCCTGCCGGCTACCCCACCGACACGACGACCAAACCGAACAATTACGTTGCACAGCTCTACAGTGCTGATGGCAATCCGGTGATCGGGCCGGGAATCGTGCTGAAGGTCATGGCCGGGGACCAGTTCAGCATCCGGACGAGCAGTTGGTATCAGCTCAACGGCAGCAACCCGGGGCCGGTCGTCAATCCGCTAACCGATATCGTCAGCGACATGATTGCTGGGGTGGCCCATATTCCCGGCGAATCTACCGCTGCTGTCAACTTATCCAGCTCACCGGCACTTAGCCCGAACGTGCTGAACTTCCTGGCGGACACGGGGACGACAGTTATCGATGATGCCAAGCCGCATGCCTTCCTCAACTGGATCTTATTCGACAACCAGTTCAACTACGTAGCCCAGAGCAGCGGGTATCAGCAGGTGGGTGCAGACGGCGTGCTAACACCGATAACGCTGATGAATCTGCCGGTGACTTCCAGCGGTTTTCTGTATTTACTCGAGCAATACGACGCCGAATGTTGCTGTGTTCTTTGATAATTTGCAGGTGACGCATACCCGGGGGCGGCTGCTGGAAGAGGATCATTATTATCCGGGCGGGCTCTTGATGAGTGGGATATCTGATAAAGCCGTCAAAACAAACTACGCTGAGAATAAGTATCGTTATAATGGTGGCAACGAGCTTCAGAATAAGGAGTTCAGTGATGGGAGCGGGTTAGAGGAGTATGATGCCGAGAATCGGATGTATGATCCTCAGATTGGACGGTTTTGGCAAATTGACCCTTTAGCTGATATCAATGAAAGTTTTAGCCCCTATTCCTTCGCTAATGACAATCCGATTCTGTTGAATGATCCTATAGGTTTGGCTTCTGACACCGGAACGGGACAACGGAGACTATTCTGGCTCTACAATACGGGACTAAAGATGTCGGATGACTGATGGATCAGGCGTTTACCTAGATAAAAAAATAGATTTTCTATAAAAAAATATTTATATACCTTTAAAAGAACCATTACCCCTTATATCGTAGAAAGATGGGAGCGATCTTTTTTGCCAAGCTACCGCCTGTGAATTGGCGACGGTTTTTTTCCGTCGCATTATTGTTTCTAATTGAATATACATACGGGCAACCTCCCATTCCTAAATTTGACTCATTTCAGCCAATAAATATTAACGCTTCCCCGTCGACTTCCCCAGAGCGGTTATTTTCACAAGCAAGCCCTCTAATATCCGAGGATCGTTATACCGCCGCTCAAAACCAAAAAATTTTGCAACGGGCCGGTATGTTGCCGGGACCTGTGCCGGTCGACGAGCAACGGGCTGACCAAGTTCAACTTGCAGAGCAAGAATTAAGGGCTTCGAGCATTCGAGGAGCGGCGATAAATGATTTTCAAGATAATTTCAATCAATTTCTCCGGTTAGACCCCAATCAGTTTTCGATTAGCAAAGCTGTCTACCTATCCGAAAGTGCCTATTATGACCGCCTTAATCGCCCCA
>DASZOW010000619.1:0-6151 GCA_035550615.1 Puia sp. | reverse complement strand
CCGCCTTTGAGCATTGGGGCGACCGGCCATGCCGAATCCGGCAGGTCTCGTCTATTGGCGTTATTGAGGGTATTGACGGGGATAGGGCTGTTGTCGATCATGAAGCAGTCGAGATCGCCGTCGCCATCGTAATCGAAGAAGCTGACCTGGGTGGTATAGGCGGAGATCGCGAGGCCGTATTGGGCGGCTTCTTCTGTAAAAGTATTATTGTGGTTATTGATGTATAATTTATTCCGGCGGTTGCCATCGCTCATGTGGCCGGAGTTACAGACATAAATGTCGAGCCAGCCGTCGTGGTTGATATCGACGAATACGACGCCCGTGCTCCACATGCTATCCTGTTTAAATCCGGCGGTGGCCGTGATATCTTCGAAATGGAAGTGACCCTTGTTAAGATAGAGCGTATTGGTGCCCATATTGGAGGTAAAGAAGACATCGGGCAGGCCGTCGTTGTTGATGTCCCCGATGGCGACGCCGCCACCGTTGTAGAAATTCCGGAAGAGGAAGCTATTGTCGAGACGTCCGTCTTCAACATTGTTGCGGAAGTCGATGCCGGTGGAATCCATGAGTTGGAAGAGGGTCTTTTCCTGCGATGGATGCTGGTGACAGCCGGAGAGCAGGTACAGGGTGGCGGCAAGAAGGATGAAGCGACGAGGCATTTTTTTCATATGCGTGGAATCTGTGCGGGAAAGATCAAAAATACAAAAGGCCATTGTGATAATGGCCTTTTGCGGTAGATTAACATTTTATGTTGTTAGTAGCCAGGATTCTGTTTGAGGTTGGGGTTGGCAACCAGCTGTGCTGCCGGTATGGGGAACAGCAGGTATTTGGGATTGTCTGCTGTTTTGAGCGCCCAGGGCTGTAGATATACCCCGAGACGGATAAGGTCCTGTCTTCTCCAACTTTCCCAATAAAGCTCCTTTTGTCTTTCCTCAAGTATCGTGGTGGCGTCGTAAAGATTGCCCTTGTTGACGAGGGTGACCGTCGAGAGGGCAGCGGCGCCGCGGACGCCGTGCAGTTGGTTGACAAGTGAAAGGGCATCGCCGGTACCTGCACCGCTGAGATCGGCTTCGGCCATCATGAGCAGCACGTCGGCATAGCGGAAAAGGACCAGGTTGTTGGAGGCGGTGCCTGTATAGTTGTTGTAGTCAGGATAATACTTGAGGACCCGGATGCCGTCGCCTTCGAGTGTTTTTACATTCGTTTCGACGAGACTGACGTCGGGTGCGAATACAAGGGGGTTGCCTTTGCGATCATAGATAGAGTCGCCGTTCTCGGTGAATTGCTGGCCTTCGTCCATACCGACATTGAGGCCGGAGATGGGAGAAACGCCATGACTGTTGGGGGCTGGATAGGGTACATTTCCCTTGCGTGTATCGCCGGAGCCGAAGGCATTATAGACATCTGCGATCGTGCTGAAACCGTTCCAGCCGGCGCTGCCGACTACGCTGGGTTTATCCCAGCTGTTGTAGTGAAGAGTCATCATCCAGCGGGCGTCTATGTCGACGTTGGAGACACCGTTGTAGCTGGCGGTACCGTTGTTGGGATAAGCCAGGATCAATTCACTGGACTGGCCGCCGGTACCTGCTACGCCGAAGCCGCCGTTGTTGGGGCCGAAGTTGTCGAAATAATTAGCCGTCAGGTGATAATTATTGCTGGCCACGATGGCTGCGCCAAGGCTGTGAACCTGCTTCATATCGTTGGCATCCTGGGCAGCCGGAGTTTCCCGATTGAGAAAGGCTTGTTTGTTCAGCAGGACTTTCATCAGCAGGAAGCGGGCCGCGTCTGCGCTGGCGATATAGGGAGAATAGCTGGAGGTTAGCTGGGGAATAATCGCAGTCAGGTTAGTGACCAAGGTATCGATTGCCTGAGCGGAAGTCATTACCGGCGCTACGCCGACGGAGTTATAGTTGGCGACTGTGCGGTACGGTACCTGACCGTATAGATCGAGGTAGTAGAATTGGGCGAGGGACCGCAGAAAGGTCGCCTGGGCTGCCTGGGTGGGTGTCGGGTTAAGCGCCAGGACCGTGGTAGCGTCGCTTTCAAGGGCCCCCAGGTTGTTGAATACGGTGGAAGACTGGCCATGGGTTGCGTCCCAGGCGTGGGCGTGCAGTACCCGCCACACGCCGTTGTCGTCCCAGTCTCCGCCCCTGGTCGGCACGAGACACTCGTCAGTGGTATTCTCTTCTAGTGAGAAGAGCTGGTCCTGGTTGGTGAATACCGGGCCGAGGTCGTTGTAGGTATGGGTAAGGATACCAGCTGCTGTCGTCCCGCCTCCGCCTGCGGTGAGCACAAAGGAGTCGTTCAGTTTTTCGTTCAATTTAGTACAACTGGCAAGTGCTGTGACCAGTAGGGAACTAATGACGATTGTTTTATTGCGTTTCATAATCTTATTCTTATTAGGTTATGCTTTTTCGTTAAGAGATCAGAGCGTGAAGTTAATGCCAACGAGGAAGGTCCTCACGGACGGGTAACCGATGTAATCGACGCCGAGTGACGGCACGCCGTTGTTATTGTGGTCCGTATTCACTTCTGCATCGAAGCCGTGGTATTTAGTGATCTCGAACAGGTTGCTGCCTGTGACGAAAGCATTCGCGTTCTTAACGATGTTGGCGATCTTGCCGATATTATAATTGATCGTGGCATTGCCGAGCTTCAGATAATTGCCGCTTTCGAGGAAGCGGGTCGAAGCGGAAACCGGGTTGGCCAGGCTTTCCTTGGTGCCAATGAGGCTGGCAGCGATATTCTTGCCGTTAGCGATATTGCCAAGATTGAGTACGCTGGTGGCGGTGTTGTTATAGATCTTGTTCCCGAATGCGCCGTGGGTATTGATCGTGAGGGACCATTTCTTATAGCCGAGATCCGTATTCAGGCCGAGGATAACGTGGGGATTGGGATCGCCCTGGTAACTGGACGCCTGGCTTTGGACGGTGGCGATACCATTTTGATCGAAGCCCGTAAATTTCCGCAGATAAAAGACGTCGACGGGTTGGTTGTTGGCGATGGCTTCGGAGAAGGCAGAGGATACCCCCTGGCCCGTGATGCTACCTGTAAGGTAGAGCGGCGAGTTGCCGATGGCCGGATAGACGAATTTGTTGCGGACATATTCGAAGTTCACATTGACATTCCAGTGGAAGTCATCCTTGTCAATGATCGCTACTCCGATGGATGCCTCGATGCCTTTGTTGGTGATATAAGCCGCATCCGGAAGGTTCTTCCATTGTCCGCCGTTGGGATTCGAGCTGGGTTGAATAGCGGGCGAAAAGAAGAGTACATGTGTGGTCTTTTTATAGAATCCGTCGATCGATCCGTAGACCCGACCATGCAGGATGCTGAAGTCGATGCCCAGGTCTTCGGCGGTAACCTTTTCCCATTTGAGGGTATCGTACTTAAAGTTAATAAGGCCGACATTGCCATTAGACCCGGTATACCAGGAAAGATCTTTCGTTGCGCCGGCGGGTATGCCGTCCTGGCTACCTGTTTCGCCCCAGCCCAGGCGCAGCTTCAGGTTATCGAAGACGGTGTTGTTCTTCATGAACGACTCGTTGGAAATATTCCAGGCTGCGGCCACGGAGGGGAAATAGGCATATTTGTTGGCGGGACCGAACCGGCTGGAACCATCCGCGCGGAAGGTTCCGGTGATCAGGTACTTGTCGTAGAAATTCATCACCGCTCTTGCAAAATAAGATTGCAGCTCCACGGAGGGATCTACGATCGTGGTCGTCCGGAAATTATTCAGAAGGCCGTCCTGCATGTTGTTGTAGTAGGGGATGTTCAACCGCGGGCCGCCGGGGACGTTGTAGTCAAAACCGTAGACGTAATCGCTTTGATTGCGCCAGCTGGTCGTCCAGTATTCGTAACCAGCGACTGCATTCAGGGTGAAGGCATCGCTGAACTGGTGGTTATAGTTAAGGGTGTGGTCCAGGGTCTGAGAGAATAGCTTGGCGCTGGCTACAAAGGCCTGGCCTTTACCGTCCGCGTTGCCGCCGGTCTGACCGATCAGGCCCAGTAGCTGGTTGTCACGATTACCAACACCATAGTTGATACCATAGAGTAATTTATATTCGAGGTCATTGGTGATCTTAAATCCTAGTGAGATATTGCCGAGGGTCGCCGTCACATTATTGATATCGGTGTAGTAGTCCTGGAGCGCCAGCGGGTTGACCTGTTTGCTGGGGTTTGCCTGGTTATAGGAGCCATCGGGGTTCACCAGTCGCAGGGTTGGGTTCCAGTTCATGGCCAGGCTGATCAGGTTGCCGGTGCTGCCGGCATCATTGGAAATGGGGGCGAGGTATTCGGTATAATTCGAGGCGGTCAGGTTGAAATCGAGGCTGATTCGCTTGTCCCAAAAGCGAAATTGACCATTGGCGTTAGCGATGTATTTTTCGAGCGAGGATTTCTTGATGATACCTTGCTGGTCGGAGGCCAGGAACGAAATTCGGTATTTTCCATTCTCGGTGCCGCCGCTCAGGGCCAGGTTATAGTTGGTGGAAAGCTTATGTTGAAGCAGGTCTTTGAACGGGGTTACAGTTTGGTTAGAGTCGGAACCCTGGCCATATACTTTTAGTTCCGAGCGATATTGGGCAGCGTCCAGGAGATCAGGCTGCTTCATCAGGCCTTGATCGGCAACCGTAATGCTGCCTTCGAGTCTGGTCTGACCGGCGACGCCTTTTTTTGTCGTGACAAGGATGACTCCGTTGGCGCCGCGAGAACCATAGATGGCTGATGCGGAAGCGTCTTTCAACACGTCGATGGATTGAATATCCTGTGGGTTTATGTAGATGAGCGGGTCGGCATCAGGAAGATTACCCAGACCGCTTGCGCCCGTAGTAGTAGGATTTTGATAGAGAACAGGCCTTGGGGCGCGTCCGTCCAGGGGGATCCCATCAATAACGTAGAGGGGGGTGGTACCACCGCGAATCGAGTTGTTACCGCGGATTTTTACCGTAGTAGCGGCGCCGGGCTGTCCGCTGTTAACGGTAACTTCCAGGCCGGCTACTTTACCCGTGAGCAACTGGTCCGGAGCGGCTACGATGCCTTTGTTGAAATCCTTGGCAGTTACGGCGCTAACGGAACCGGTAAGATCTTTTTTCCGGGCGGTTCCATATCCCACGACCACGACCTCGTTGAGGCCCTGGCTCGAGTTCACGAGGCTGACCGTGACGAATGTCTGTCCGGCGATAGAAACTTCCTGTGAAGCAAAGCCGACCGAGCTTACCATGATTGTTGTTGCTGTTGTCGGGACCGATAGAGTAAAGCTTCCATCTGTACCTGTTGACACTCCAGCCTTCGAACCTTTGACAGCGACGGTTGCACCCTGTATCGGGACTCCTTTGTCGTCTGTGATCTTACCGGTAATTGTTTTTGTTTGGGAAAATGCAGTCTGTGTGAAAAGTACACAAAGCAGGATGAAGCTTGTTGTTCTCACAAGCAATCGTTGAATGGTCATAAAGCAAAAGTTTAGCTATTATTGATCTAAGGTAAAAATTAAATTTTACTTAACAAATTTTTCGATAATAGTTTGGTATTGTCCAGTTTTGGTTGATTTCCACGGTGATGGACATTGGATCCGTCTTTAATGCTGCAAGAAAAAGACATATTTTTAGCTAAAAGGAATTAGCATAAAAAATGAATCGGTTGCAAAATTTAGACGACTGGGAGGCGCGATTTGTCGCCTATTTGATGGCGCATGTCGATCAGCGTGATGGATCGCATGACGTCGGGCATTTTCAGCGGGTCTGGAAGACTGCGCGGTATATCAACACTTTGGAAGGTGGGCGGGCTGACGAGCTGGTGTTGCTGGCGGGCGCCTATTTCCATGACCTGGTGTCCCTGCCCAAGGATCATCCGGAGCGGCGGGAGAGTTCGCGGCTTAGTGCGGAGCGGACGGCGACCCTGCTGGCGACCGAATTTCCCGACTTTCCGCCCGGGAAGATCCCGGCGGTGGCGCATGTGATCCATGCCCACAGTTTTTCGGCGGGGGTGGCCGCGGAGACGGCGGAGGCGAAGATCCTGCAAGACGCGGACCGGATGGAAGCATTGGGAGCCATCGGCGTAGCCAGGGTTTTTTATATCGCCGGGCAGCTAAGCTCAAGGATGTTCGATGCGGAAGATCCGCTGGCAGAGCGGCGTGCATTGGACGACCGACGTT
>DASZOW010000618.1:0-6634 GCA_035550615.1 Puia sp. | reverse complement strand
TCCTGTATGAATAAGAGAACAGTTCTCCTTTTGTCAATCGTCCTGCTGTCGGTAATGGCGCGGGCGCAGCTTAGCATAACCTTACAGGTGCCTCCGGTGGGGGTGTTGATGAAAAATCAGCTTTGGAACATGACCATCATCAATACCAGTAATAGCAGCATCACTGCCATGCTCGTCATGACCATGTACGATGTAAAGACCAACCAACCGGTGCTCTCAGCGACCGTATCGCCGATCATCCTCGACAGGGGCGCAAAACAGATCCAGGCCAAAGACCTAAGCCCCATACTGTACACCTACGAAAGCGCAGGCATCACCGACCGGGACCCGAATGGGATGCTGCCGATAGGCGAGTTCCGCGTATGCTACACATTGAACGGTGGCCTCAAGAATACGCTTGCCGCCGAGAATTGCATCCAGCTGGCCGTCGACCCGCTAAGCCCGCCGCTGCTCAATACCCCGGCCGACGAAGCCCGGATATATACGAGCAGTCCCCAGTTTACTTGGTTGCCGCCTACGCCCGTCAGCATGTTCAGCGATCTCAGCTATGATCTTATCCTTGTCGAGGTCCTGCCGGGACAGGCCACGGCCGACGCGATCCAGCAGAATGTTCCCATCTATAGCGGCGGCTTTATTCGCAATCAGTATCTGAATTATGCCTCTTCCTATACGTCATTGGATACAGGCCGACTCTATGCCTGGCGGATCGTAGCTCTGAACAGCGGACAGCCGGCGGCAATGAGCGACATCTGGACCTTCAAGGTGGTGACTCCGCCAAAGCCTTCGAAGGCTACTGAATATACCTCCTACCTCGAGCTGCATCGTGGACTGGATGCTTCGATGGTGACAGCCGGAAGCTCGCTCGATATTACCTATGACAATGCCGCTGCAGATAGTGTCGTGCATTATACCATATCGGGCATCCAGGACGCCGGCAACCCCGTGATCCAAAAAGGAACGCTATCCTTCCGGCGCGGGCAGAACTGGCTGACGGTCCCGCTCACCACGGGCGCATACCGGTCAGATAGGCTCTATCTTTTCCAGTTCGTCAATGGCCGGAACGAAACCTGGAATATCAAGTTCACTCCGGCCTCCAAATAAATGCGACTTGTAAGTTCGATTCTATATAACGACAAAAGATTTTTTTACCATGTTAGGAGTTTTAGCGCTACGGTTTAGACGACATATTGCCGCGTTTCTATACCTCGTATTTTATGTCCAGTGGGCAATCGCGGCGGAACTGCCCCGCAAGGAAGCAGCGGGTAACCTGATCCGGCATTCCATGGCAAAAGCGGATGTTCGTCTTCCGGCCGTCTCGGTCCCGCAAGATGCCGGCGACTGGCTGCCGTTTGAGGATGCATCGGATAGCGGTGTCGTCCCCAGCCACTCGAGCGTCGCTATTAATGATGTCGCTGCATCTCCTGCCTTCCAGCTTCCCCATGCGCCGCTCGGAGTCCGGTCCGAAGCTGCCATCGGTGGCCCCAGTCAACCCGAGATGCAATCGTTTACTCCTGTAGGCGCTAACAATATGGTGGACCTCTTCTCCGGCGACTTCTCCTATAATATACCCTTGCTCGATGTAGGCGGCTATCCCGTCAACATTGCCTATCACAGCGGCCGCACCATGGATGAAGATGCCAGCTGGGTAGGCCTTGGATGGAACATCAACCCCGGTAGTATCACCCGTGACATGCGCGGCGTGCCCGACGACTTTAATGGTGGCAGCGACACCGTCAAGAAAACCCAGAGTATGAAACCCGATATCAATTGGGGAATGTCGGTGAGGGCCGACTATGAATTACTCGGCTTGCCTGCCGCGAAGCTGCAAGCGGAGGCCTCTTTCGGTATCTTCCACAACACCTACACTGGCTGGGGCATGGAGCTGGCATTCAATCCCTCTCTCAGCGCAGGCAACAAATCCCTTGGAAAATTTACGGGTAAACTTGGTTTGTCCGACAATTCGCAAACCGGGATTACGCTGACGCCCGGATTAGGCTATCAAACCGGTTTTGAAAATGCAACAGATAAATCCGGCGCAGGCCAGGGATTTTCCGTTTCAGCGCCTTATAATAGCCGTACCGGTCTCAAAGATATCCAGCTGGACGTGACACCGACCTTCCAGGCCAAGGGGAAAGACAATGTGAACAATACCTTCAATCTCCCTGCCGCAGGCATCACTTTCGCCTGGCCTTCGTATATGCCGGACATGCAGGTGGCTAAGACCAACTATAATGTCACCTTCACTATGAAACCAGGCATCGCATTATTTGCCGCACATCCAAATCTGTATTTTAGTGGCTATTACGGTAGGGAATATATTGCCGACGGGGACACGTCGCGTCAATTGCCGGCATTCGGCTATTTGAACACGCAAAATCGTGGCAGCGGATGGTCAGCGGTAACCGACCTGAACCGGGAAAAGGAAATGGTCTATCGGGAACAGCCGGCCGTTCCGCATATTGCCATTCCATCCTATACCTACGATGTATTCAGTATCACCGGCGAGGGCAATGGCGGTCAGTTCAGGGCCTATCGCGGCGACATCGGTTTTATGGCCGATCCGCTCATCTCCAGCAAAACCTACTCCGGCGCGCTCAGCATCGATCTCGGGACAGGCAGCTATGCGCACGGTGGAGCAGATCTCAACGGCAACTATTCGGTGACCACAGACGGCCCCTGGCTGGTAGACAACCCGCTACGCAACCTCGTGGACTTCCGGCAAAGCAAAGGACTTTTTGAAGCGTCATACTTTCGCAACCCCGGGGAGAAGACAAGCAATACCAAAGCTTACTATGCGGCGCTTGGCGGTGATTATACCGTGACCCCAATGCTTTCCCAACCCGGCGGCGGATCTGCCATTATGGCAACCAATCTCCTTGGCCTGTACAATGGAGCACAGCGCATGGGAACAGATACCCTGACTACGGCCAATGTCATCAAGAACCATCGGGACAAGAGAAGCCAGGTGATCAGCTATCTGACGGCGCAGGAAGCCTCCGTCACCGGTCTCGATAAATACATCGACCGGTATAATATCAACCAGTTCGGCAATACCTGTTATAGCGATCCGATACCTACCGATGCCGGCATCGGTACCGGTGTACCTGGCCAGTATTTCAAAAATAATGCATTGAACGGCCTGCCTGATACTGTACGCCGGGATCCCAAGATCTTTTTCACCTATTTTCTCGGCAATAACCCGGGCAGTCCCTTTGACTATGATCACGATGGATATAAGGATAAATCCAATCCGGGATGGCCTCATAACTACTATTCCATACGTTGGCTGGGCCGGTTGAAAGCGCCGGTCACGGGGGACTATGCATTGGGTTTTTATATGGACGACGGATTCCGTATCTGGATGAATGATACCCTGCTGGTGAACGACTGGCATATTCATGCCGCGTCTTTCGATTCGGTACACGTCAAGCTGGTGGCCGGCCGACTATATAATTTTCGCGCGGAATATTTCCAACAGACCGGCCGCGCTTTTATGCAATGGTTTTGGCGCCGTCCGGATGAGCCGAATGTTCACTTCAACATTCATAACTACAACGACGTCGATAGCGTTGAGCCAAAATATTTCTATCCGCCGGTGACGGCCGACACCGTCCCTGTGAACCAGTACCTGACGCGCGAAGACCGGGTCAACGATTTCCGGAAAGCCAACCATATTTCCGAGATCGACGTGCTGAACCCCGATGGTAAAAAGTATGTCTATGGCATTCCCGTCTACAACATCCGGCAGGACGAGGTCAGCTTCAATGTCAACAAGGATAGCGGCGACATACAATCCGGGCTAACGGGCTTTAAGTATGGAGTCGACAATACCACCCGCAATCAAAATGGTCAGAACGGCTACTACAACAGGGAGCAAATGCCGGCCTATGCCCATTCCTTTCTACTCACAGGCATCTTGTCCCCTGACTATGTGGACGTCACGGGTGACGGCATCAGTGACGACGATATCGGCGACGCCGTCAAGTTTACCTATTCCAAAACGGCCGGTATCGGCAATCCTTTCGGCTGGCGGGCGCCCTACGTACAGGGCAAAGCCACCTATAGCGAAGGTCTCCGCAGCTATAACCGCGATGACAAAGGGCATTATATCTATGGCACCAAGGAGCTTTGGTATCTCCATACTATCGAGTCAAAAACGATGATTGCCACCTTTAAGCTGGCGCCTCGGGCCGATATGCTGGATATAGACGAGTACGGGCATAAAAAAGCCAACACCGGAAAAGCCATGCTCCTTAAAGAGATCAACCTGTATTCCAAAGCCGATTTCATGGCTAATGACACCAATGCCACGCCCATCAAGACCGTGCATTTTGAATATAGCTATGAGCTCTGTCGCGGTGTCAATGAGCCGGTCAATGATTCGGGTAAGCTCACGCTGAAAAAGATCTGGTTCACCTACAATGGCGACAACCGGGGACAGATCAACCCTTATGTATTCAATTATCATCCGAATAATCCCGGCTATCAGTTTAATCAGGCGGATAAATGGGGCACCTATAAACCTGCTACGCAAAATCCCGGCGCTACGGCATCCAACCCGCTGCCGAATGTAGACTATCCATATGCCCTGCAGGACAGCGCCACAGCCGCCAATAATGCCTCGGCGTGGATGCTCGACTCCATACAGCTTCCATCCGGTGGACGCATCAAGGTCAATTATGAAAGCGATGACTATGCCTATGTGCAGAATAGGCGGTCGACGCTTATGTGCGGCATAGCCGGTCTAGGCAACGACAGCAGCGGCCATTATACCAACCGCCTGTATAACTTTTTAACGGGCGACAATTTGTATGTGTACGCCAAGGTCCCCCGAGCGGTAGGATGGGGGTCCGACCTCTATTCGCATTACCTGGATGGGTTGGATACGATCTATTTCCGGCTCTTCGTCAATATGCCCAAAGACGATTTCGGCAGCGGCGGGGAATTTGTCCCTTGCTATGCGGAGCTCGATCAGTCGGCTGCACGCTCGTATGGCCGGGTCAACGACAGCCTTATCTGGATCAAGATCAAAGGCGTCAATTCCACCGGCAACGGTGATGGCTCCAATAGTCCGCTGGCCCTGACGGCGATCAACTTTCTGCGGCTTAACCTGGGCTCCAAGGCCTATCCGGGGTCCGAAGTTAATGACAATGTCAATATTGCGGACGGCATCAAGATCCTGGTGAGCATGGTGACCAATCTGTCCGGCATGCTTAGCGGCTTCACCAATACCGCCCGTTCCAATGGCTGGGCCAGCGTCATAGACAATACCAGCCGGTCCTTTGTGCGGCTCGACGACCCCTACCTGAAAAAATACGGCGGTGGCCTGCGTGTCAAGAGTATCCTCATCTACGATAACTGGAAGTCGATGACGGCGCAAAATGGACAAACCGGCAAAAGAGAAACAGTCTATGGCCAGCAATATGATTATTCCACCGACGAGTCGGTCAATGGGGTAGATACCCGGATAAGCAGCGGCGTGGCTTCCTGGGAACCGGCTATCGGCGGAGAAGAGAACCCGTTCCACCTCCCGATAGAATATGTCGACCGGGTGTCGATGCTGGCGCCGGCATCGATGCAATACACCGAAGCGCCGCTGGGCGAGTCCTTCTACCCCGCGCCATCGGTGGGTTATAGCAAGGTAAGGGTCCGCTCGATCCATACCGCCAATATCAGGTCCTCCAACGGCTGGTCGGAATCCACGTTCTATACGACGCGTGACTTTCCTACCCTATGGGACTATACCAGGCTCGACCCGGATACAAAGAAACGTTACAAACCTATTCTCAGCAATCTGCTGCGCATCGACCAACGTGACTATCTTACATTGTCCCAGGGCTTCAAAGTGGAGCTCAACGATATGAACGGTAAACCGAAATCCGAGGCGACTTATGCGGAGACGGACAGCAACAATCTAATCTCTTACACCGGCTATTATTATAAGGTCGATAACCAATCGACCCAGGTAAAACACCTCAACAATACCGTTCCGACCATCGATCCGCAGGGAAATATCGATGCCAACGGACTCATCGGCAAGGATGCCGAGTTGATGACGGACATGCGGGACGAAACGTCTACTACACTGGGCGCAAACGTCGACATCAATGTCGATATGTTTCCGGCCGGGGTCTGGCCGCTGGCAATACCTTCCCTGATCAATCTCTTCCAGCATGAGACGAACCAATTCCGTACAGTGGCCGCCACCAAGGTCATCCAGCGATATGGCATACTGGACAGTGTCGTAAAAGTGGACAAGGGCAGTACGATCTATACCAAAAACCTGCTCTACGACGCCGAGACAGGCGACGCTATCCTGACACGCACGCAAAATGAGTTCAACGATTCGATCTTCTCCTTCTCTTATCCGGCTCACTGGGCATACCGGGGAATCGGCCCAGCCTATCAGAACATCGATGCTCAGCTTAGCCACATCATCATTGATCATGGCCATCTGATCGACACCAACGGCGTGCCTATTCCTGCTTCCGATTACCTGATGCCGGGTGACGATCTCTATGCAACGGGCCGGGTCACGATCACTCCGAGTAGGGAACCTAAGAATAATGTGGCCGAGTCGTTCCCGAATTTCTATCATCTATGGGTAGTGGATTCGATTCCCGGCAACACCGGG
>DASZOW010000617.1:0-9385 GCA_035550615.1 Puia sp. | reverse complement strand
AAGATAATTATTCCTGTTCCGTCGGACGTTCCTTCGGCTGATTACCCGCCGGCGCCTTCGGATGGCCACCCTGCGGATGTCCTCCCTGCCCTTCCGGTTTCGGCATCAGCACCTTGCGGCTCAACTTGAACTTGCCCGTCTTCTGATCGAGCCCGATCAGCTTGACCTTGACCATATCGCCTTCCTTGAGGACGCCATCCATCGTCTCCAGCCGCTTGTGCGAGATCTCGCTGATATGCAGCAGACCTTGCTTGCCGGGCAGGAACTCGACGAATGCGCCATACGGCATCACGGACTTGACCTTGGCCTCGTACACCGACCCGACCTCGGGTTGCGCTACGATACTCTTGATCCAGGTGACAGCCTTGTCCAGGCCTTCCTTGGCAGGCGAGAAGATGCTGACCTCGCCAAAGTTGCCGACCTCTTCCAGGTTGATGGTAGTGCCGGTCTCGCGCTGGATCTCCTGGATGATCTTTCCTTGCGGCCCGATAACGGCGCCGATGAATTCCTTGTCGATGAAGATCTTCACCATACGCGGCGCATGCGGTTTGACGTCCGCATGGGCAGCCGGGATACATTCGTACATCGCATTCAGGATGTGCAGCCGGCCTTTCCGCGCCTGCTCCAATGCTTCACGCATCGTATTCATGCTCAGACCGTCGACCTTGATGTCCATCTGCACGCCACAGATGCCCTCACGCGTACCGGTGACCTTGAAGTCCATATCGCCCAGGTGATCTTCATCCCCCAGGATATCGGTGAGGATCGCATACTTGCCATCGGTAGGCCTCGTGATCAGGCCCATGGCTACCCCGCTCACATGCTTGGGGATAGGTACGCCCGCATCCATCAATGCGAGACTGCCCGCACATACCGTGGCCATCGAGGAAGATCCGTTGGACTCCAGGATATCGCTTACTACCCGTACGGTATACGGATAATCGCTGCCCGGCATCATCTGTCTCAGACTCCGCATGGCCAGGTTGCCATGACCGACCTCGCGGCGGCTCTGTCCACGCATCATCTTGACCTCACCGGTACTGAACGGCGGGAAATTATAGTGCAAAAAGAATTTCGAATCGTAGGATTTTGCCGCGCTTTCCACCAGCAGCTCATCCAGCGGCGTTCCCAGCGTCACCGTCGTCAGGCTCTGGGTCTCCCCGCGGGTAAAGAGCGCCGAACCATGCGGCGTCGGCAGCGGATCCACTTCCATGGCCAGCGGACGCACCTGTTCGAGCGACCGGCCGTCGAGCCGGATGCGGTCATCGAGGATCATATTCCGGACGACCTCCCACTGCAGATCGGCATAGTATTTCTTGGCGAGCTTCTTGTCTTCGTCGGTAACTTCTTCGCCCAGGGAAGCGATCAGCTCTTCTTTGACCTTATCATAAGCGTCGCTGCGTTCGTGCTTGCTGCTCCCGGCGCGGCTGATCTGGTAGATCCTGTCCTTGGCAAAGGCCATCACCTTTTGCTGCAATTCGTCATTGGTCACCGGCTTGGTATATTCCCGTTTGCCCGTAACACCGGCCTTGGTCCGCAACTCTTCCTGCGCCTTGATATGTACCCGGATGGCATCGTGTGCCAGCTCCAGCGCTTTCACGAGGTCTTCCTCGCTGCACTCCTTGGCTTCTCCTTCCACCATCATCAGGTTCTTCTCCGTAGCCGCGATCATGAACTCCATATCGGCCTTCTCGAGCTCGGTACGGCTGGGATTCACGATGAACTGGCCTTCGACACGTCCGATCCGCACTTCGCTGATGATCTCCTTGATGGGAATATCGGAAACGGCAAGCGCCGCAGAAGCGGCTAGACACGCCAGTGAGTCCGGCATCACTTCCCCATCACTGGAAACAAGGCTCAGCAGCACTTGTACATCACAAAAATAATCTTCCGGGAACAGGGGACGCAACGCACGGTCGATCAGGCGGCTGGTCAATATTTCATAATCGTTCAACCGGGCCTCCCGCTTGAAAAAAGAGCCGGGAATACGGCCGGCGGAAGCAAATTTTTCCTGGTAGTCTACAGACAGCGGAAAGAATTCCTGTCCTTCCTTGGGTTCTTTGTTCGCAACAACGGTGGCAAGAATAATGCAATTGCCCTGGCGCACGGTAACTGCGCCATCCGCCTGACGGGCCAGTTTACCGGTTTCGATCGAGACCATCCGGCCTCCACCGATATCAAACGTTACACTAATAGGTTGTGAAAGCATGAGCTTTTCGTCTTTGAATGAATAACGGCTTAACCAAGGCAGGAACGGAGGGGAAAGCCGAAATTCTGTGTTAAAAAATGTATAATTTCTGTATCTGGATCTACCCGGACTTAGGATATAAAAAAACGATTCCCAACCGTCTGATCAGTTGGGAATGTTTAATATCTACATAATGCTTTATTTTCTGAGTCCGAGTTTTTCGATCAGCTGGCGGTAGCCGGTAAGGTTGGTCTTGCTCATGTAGGTGAGCAGGCGTTTTCTTTTACCTACTAATTGCATCAGACCACGGTGAGTGGAGAAATCCTTTTTATTGGCTTGCAGATGTTCCGAGATCCGGTTGATCCGTTCCGTCAACAAAGCAATCTGGCCCTCGATAGAACCGGTGTTGGTGGCCTGGCCACCGAAATTTGAAAAGAAACTCGCTTTTTTCTCTTTTGTCAAATAAGGCATCTTTATTATTTTTATCGCATCTCTGCTGAATTAGCAGGCGGCAAAAGTAAGATAAATTTCTAAGAACCACGGTTTATCGATAAAAAATTGTAAAAAAATGTAATTTTTTACCGCCGCGGCGGACGCTCCCCCTACCAGCCGCCCCGGGGCATTCACCCCGCGCCGACCTCGCCCCCTGCTCCGGGGCAAAATTACTGTAAAAATTACGTTTATATGTGGTAATTGGCTAATTTTCGCCCGTTTATGGATATTTATCATACCCATTGAATACCCAATCATGACCATCGCGCATATTGTCGGTAACCGGCCCCAGTTCATCAAATTAGCGCTCTTGCGGAGGGCCCTGTCCCGGCATGCCGGTGTGGGATCGCGGATCATCCATACGGGACAACATTTTAACGATAATATGTCAGCAGTCTTTTTCCGGGAGTTCGGTCTTCCGGCCCCCGATCACCAGCTGAACATCCATTCTCTCTCTCACAATGCTATGATCGGCCGGATGCTCATCGGGCTCGATGACATTCTGACATCGGAACGCCCGGATGCCGTCGTGGTTTACGGGGACACCAATACCACCCTGGCCGGCGCCCTCGCCGCCAAAAAGACAAATATTCCCGTGATGCACGTGGAAGCGGGCATCCGCACCGGCGAAGAGGACATGCCCGAGGAATCGAACCGCTATCTGACCGACAGGCTCTCGGACCTGAATTTCACCGTTACCGAGCTTGGCAGGAACAACCTCCTCAAGGAAGGCATCCCCGCCCGGCGTATTATCAATAGCGGCGATCTCATGTTCGACGCCGCACTGCTGTTTGCACGGCGCGCGCTTGACAGCACCCTCCCGGCACGTCTGCTGCCCGACGGCAGACCCTTTGTCCTCACTACGATCCACCGCGCTGAGAATACCGACGACCCTGCGGCGCTGGCTGCCATTCTCAGGGCCCTGCACACGATCAATGAGGAGATCCCCGTGGTCTTCCCTTTGCATCCGCGGACCGAACAGGTCATCCAAACGTACCGGCTGCCATTCCGGCTGATCAGCACGCCCCCGCTCGGATACCTCGATATGCTCGCCCTCATGCAGGCGGCCCGCTATGTCGTCACCGATAGCGGCGGTCTGGCGCGCGAAGCTTTTTTCTTTCAGAAATCGGCCGTCGTTATCATGAAAAAGGTCTTCTGGCCCGAGATCGAAGAGAACAGCCCGAGTCTCACCGCCCATGCGGACACGGAACAGATACTGCGGCAGTTCCGAACAATGTCTTCTTCCAATAAAGCCTTCCGGACCGGCGTCTTCGGACAGGGTAAGGCCGCCGAAAAGATCAGTACCGGGATCATAAATTATTTGCATGGGTAAACGCGTGATCATCTCGGTGATTTCCGACCTGATCACCGACCAGCGGGTCCACAAGGTCAGCCTGACCCTGCACGAAGCAGGCTACGAGGTCCTGCTCATCGGCGCCCGCCGGCGCGCCAGCCTGCCGCTCGGCCCCCGCTCCTACCCCGCCCGCCGCATTCGCATGCTTTTTCAGAAAAAGATGTTCTTCTATGCAGAGTTCAACCTGCGGCTCTTCTTTCGGCTGCTATTCACGCGCGCCGATATTTTTTTGGGCAACGACCTAGACGTGATGACTGCTGTCTGGCTGGCAGGTTTTCTTCGGCGAAAACCAATAGTATACGATACCCACGAATATTATCTGGGCATGCCCGAACTCGATGGCCGCCCGCTGATAAAAAAGGTCTGGCAACGCATAGAAGCCTTTATCTTCCCGCGTCTTCGCTATATTTATACGATCTGCGATTCGTTTTGCGAGCTCTATTATAAAGATTATGGCAAAAGGCTGGGTGTCGTCAGAAATGTGCCTTACCGCAAAGCAGCCGAAGCGGATACCGCCCTGCCCGCGGATCTCGAAACGCGACTGCCAAAGGATAAGTTCTTTTTGCTCTTTCAGGGGGCGGGCATTAACCCGGAACGCGGAGTAGAGGAGCTGGTGACGGCTATGGGTCATCTCGATCCTGCCCGTTTTCACCTGCTCATCATCGGCGGCGGAGACATCTGGGACCGCATCGTTGCACAGGTCGCATCCAACGGCCTGTCCGACCGGATTACCCTGATCCCGAAGATTCCCTTTGAACAGCTGCGGACGGTGACACGCCGGGCGGATCTGGGACTTTCACTGGATAAGCCTAACAATATCAATCATATTTTTGGCTTGCCGAATAAGATCTTCGACTATCTGCATAGCGGCGTGCCGGTGCTGGTAAGCCGGCTGGTGGAACTGGAGAAGATCGTCGATACCTACGACGTAGGCGGCTTCATCGATAACCATGACCCGGCCCATATCGCATCCAGGATCATGGAGATCAGTGGGGACACGTCCCGGCTGGAACGTTGGAAACGGAATACGGTAAAAGTCCGTGACGAGCTGAACTGGGAACGGGAAGGCCGTGTAGTATTGAATATTTTCGAACAAGTATCCGCAAAAATCAGTTATTAGGGTGTGAAAGATAGGCATCTGCATATCGTCTGTCTCGATGTCCCCTATCCGGTGGACTACGGGGGCGTCTTCGATCTCTTCCATAAGATCAGGTCATTGCATGAGGCAGGGGTCAAGGTGCATTTACATTGCTTCGAGTATGGCCGCGGTCCGCAGCCGGCGCTCAACGAATACTGCGAAGAGGTCCACTATTATTGCCGGCATCAGGGACACAAAGGCTTTTCCCACCGGTTGCCGTACATCGTTTGCTCCCGATCCAACGGAGAACTGCTCAACCGCCTGCTGCAGGACGATCATCCGATCCTGTTGGAGGGCATCCATTGCACCTATCTGCTCAACGACGATCGTTTCAACGGCCGCAACATCGTACTCCGGCTGCACAACGTAGAATATCAATATTACCGGCAGCTATATCTTTCGGAAAAGTCGCTTTTCAAAAAGCTCTATTATCTGCACGAGAGTAACCTGCTTCGTCAATACGAGCAGCGCATTGCCGGAAAGGTGCGCATCCTCGCCGTGTCATCCAAAGATCAGGAACAATATTGCAGCGAGTTCGGCGCGGTGGATATCGATACCATCCCGGTATTCCTGCCCTTCGAACACGTGAAAAGCAAGGAAGGCACCGGCTGTTTTTGTCTGTATCACGGTAATCTTTCCGTATCCGAGAACGAGCAGGTGGTCGTCTGGCTGCTGAAAAGGGTCTTTTCCGGTCTCGAAATGCCGTTCATCGTCTCGGGTAAGAATCCTTCGTCCAGGCTGTCCCGTCTCATCGCGCAGTATCCCCACGTATGCCTGCTCCCCAATCCTGCCGAGGAAGAGCTGCAGGACCTCATCGCCAAGGCGCAGGTCAATATCCTGCCTTCTTTCAATTGCACGGGGATAAAGCTCAAGTTGCTGAATGCTCTTTTTAACGGGCGGCATTGTATCGTCAACCCCGATGCAGTGGCAGGCACCGGGTTACAGCAGACCTGTCATATCGCGAACAACGCGGAAGACGTCCGCCGGCTGTTGACCGAGCTGAATGCAAAACCCTTTTCGTCGGAAGAGATCGCGACGCGAAAAAAGCTGCTGGAAGGGCTCTATGATCAAAAAGCAAATCTCGACAAATTGATGCACGCCATCTGGTAGGCCCCCTGCTCAATCGATGGTCAAGGTCGCATTGTCGATCACCTGCCCGCGTTCCGTGCGGACCATCCGGGCGGGGAATTTGTTGATGACCCGGTAGTCGTGCGTGGCCATGATGATAGTAGTGCCATAATCCGCGGAGATGCGGAACAGCAGTTGCATGATCTCGTCCGAGGTCTCGGGGTCGAGATTACCCGTGGGCTCGTCCGCCAGGATCAGCTTGGGCGAGTTGAGCAGCGCCCGCGCAATATCGACACGTTGTTGTTCGCCGCCACTCATCTCAAAGGGCATCTTGAACCCCTTTGCCTTCAGTCCCACCTTTTCCAGCACATCGGCGACCTTCTCATCCATCAGCCGCACGTCCTTCCATCCCGTGGCCCTGAGCACGAATTTGAGGTTATCGTTGACGTTCCGGTCGGTCAGCAGCTGAAAATCCTGGAATACGACACCCAGGGTCCGCCGCAGATACGGGACCTTTTTCCAATCCATTTCGCGGAGATTGAAACCGGCCACCTGCCCCTCTCCTTCCCGCAGCGCCAGATCGCCATAAAGTGTCTTCAACAGGCTCGATTTACCCGTGCCCGTCTTGCCGACAAGATATACGAAATGGCCCTTATCGATGGAGAGATTGACGTCCTGCAGGATGAGATTGTCGCCCTGGTAGATGTTAGCATGCTTTAATTCGACGATGATTTCGGCCATAGCGTCCACTTTGGTGCCGGACAAAAATAAGAAAAAAACGTCTACCCCGCCGCCGATTTGCTTCTTCCTTACCTTCGGTCTGCCAGTTCTTCTTCCACCGGCAGGGGATGCGACTCTCCGCGATCCGCTTTCAGCATCAGCCGGAGCGTGGAATCATTGGCGAAATAGCTCATCATCCAGTTCAGAAAAACAATGATCCTGTTCTTGACATTCAATAAAAGCATGAGATGCACGAACATCCAGGTCAGCCAGGCAAAAAATCCCTGGTACGATAAACCCGGCAGATCACAGACGGCCTTACGTTTACCCACGGTCGCCATCGTCCCCTTGTTATGATATTCGAATTCGATCCGGCTTTGTCCTTTGAGCTCGCGCCGAAAATTTTTGGCGATATGCGCGGCCTCGGCGATCGCTACGTTGGCCAGCTGTGGATGGCCGTTAGGGTATTTGGGCGTGGGCATATAGGCCACGTCGCCGACCGCATAGACGCCATCCAGCCCTTCGACCTCGCCGAACCGGTTTGTCTTGAGCCGGTTGCCACGGACCATGCTCGAAGCCGGTATGCCGTCGAGCAGATTGGCGATGACGCCCGCCGCCCAGATCACATTCCTGGTCGTGATGGTCTCCCCACCCCTGAGCCGGACGACATTGCCGTCATAGTCCTCGACCACCGTGCCCGTCCGGACGATCACCCCGAGCTGTTCGAGATATTGCCGCGATTTGATCTTGCTGGGCTCGCTCATGGAGTTCAGCGTATTGGGCGAACCCTCGATAAGATAGATCGTGAACCGCGAGAAATCGACCTCGGGATAGTCTTTGGGTAAGATGTATTTTTTCATCTCTGCCATGGCGCCCGCCAGCTCCACACCCGTGGGGCCGCCGCCGACGATCACGAAATTGAGCAGCGCCTGTCTTTCCGTCGGACCCGCCTCGATGGTGTCCTCGAAGGTCTGCAGGATCCGGTTGCGCAAAGCCATGGCGTTAGGCACCGATTTCATCGGGAACGAATATTCCCGGATGCGGTCATTCCCGAAATAGTTCGTCGTACAGCCCATGGCGATCACGAGCCGGTCATAGCCGATATCGCCAAGCGAGGTGCGGACGACTTTTCTGTCGGTGTCCACATGTTCGACCTCGGCAATCCGGATCGTCATATTGTGTTTATGCTGAAATACCTTGCGAAGCGGAAAAGAGATGCTGGAAGGTTCCAGTCGCGCCGTCGCCACCTGGTACATGAGGGGCTGGAACTGATGATAATTGTGTCTGTCGATCAACCAAACGTCATAACCTGTGTTCTCGAGGCTTCTTGCCATCCTTAGTCCTGCAAACCCTGCCCCCAAGATAACGACGCGTTGTCTGTTCCCTGGTGTCATAAGTTTAAGTTTTTTTTGTTCCTGTTCCGGGCATAAAATTACGACTTTTTCACGTCAAGTCGCTGTCGCACGGATGACACTTCCCGCCGCATGTCCCAATGCCCGCCTGACGTTCCATCTCCGCCTGTGTCTCGCTACCCGCCGCATGTCCCAATGCCCGCCCCCACGCCGCTTGCCTCACACCTCCTGTTCCCGGTCCATCCGGAGCAGCACCCCATAACCGCCGCAAACGGCATCATGCACATACCCCGGGATCAAGGCCAGCGGCTGAAAACCGATCCTGCGCTGAGGCGTCAACGTGGGGTCCGTCCGCAACCCCTGGAGCCACTGCAAATAATATTCCTCGCCGCTAAGCCGGCCCGCAACCGCGCCATACCCGTTCATCATCCCTACCGTGAGCTGCCCCTCCAGCCCAAGGCGACGAACAAGATCCTGACGCGCCCGGTAGAGCCACCGGGAATATCCCCGTCCCCGGTAAGCCGGATGAATGCCGATATCCAGACCGTATAACCAGTCGCCGTCCGGCTGATGTTTTTCCAGCAGCCCCTGCCCAAACACGTCGGCGAACGTGTGGATCGGATGCGTAAGATCGGGATGAACGCGCATCGTCGTAGTCATGCCCATCACTTTCTTCGTCTCCCGCCATCCCGCCTGCCCCATCTCCAATTCCCCTGCCTCCAACACGAACTGCCCCTCGGGAAACACCTCCAGGTGCCGTAGATATTGCTCCGCATGCAGCCGTTCCTCTTCAGCCAACGTCGGAAAAACGAGCCGCTGTAGCTCATCGAGCTGCAAAGCGTGTTTTGCATGCATTGATGATAGACTGATAGTCACAGACATAGAAAAAATCTTTCCTAAGTTAGGTCCTAAGTTAGGAAAAGTACATCCGCGAGCCCCCTACTTTTGACGGGTTCAAAATTTTTTTAATCACCAAACAATTCTTCAATGAAAAGAACACTGATCATACTGGCCGTCTTCGCCCTCTGCGGCCATGTTCACGAGGCGACCGCCCAGTCCGCGGCGTCTCAGGG
>DASZOW010000616.1:0-5636 GCA_035550615.1 Puia sp. | reverse complement strand
TTCCCAACTTCCCAGCGCACCACGGCCAACCGTCGAACAAACCATCAGCCCGGCGATCCGCCCCCTTCACGTCGCCAGGACTGTCTTCACCGGCCGCAACCTTCCGATTATCGCGCTCCCCCAAGCGGCGGCCGCTATCCGCCAGCAAACCCACCCACCTGCTTCTCTTGCTCCCCGGTGGCTCTTAATACGCACCCTCCGGCTCTGATCCCTTCACCACACTCCGTTTCCTAACGGCCTTATCAAAGCTCCCTCATTTCCCAAAGAAAAATAGTTTCATGAAACCGTTCATCGGGTTACTGTTGCTCGTATGCAGCAAACCCATTTTAGCGCAGCAACCTCTCCGCATCCCTATTTCTCCAAGTGCCAGGACCTCGGACTCGCTTTCCCAACACGCCGGTGCCCCGGATTCGCATACCCCGCACACCCCGGATTCGGTTGAAACAATGCAGGACGTCATCATCTCCTCTACCCGCACCAACCAGCTCCTGAAAAACAGCCCGATCACCGTTCAGGTCATCGACCGCGAGGACATCGACGAAGGCACGGGCCAGTCGCCTGCCAACATCCGCGAACTCCTCACCGAGCTGTCCGGAACACAGATGCAGACTACCTCCGCCGTCTCCGGCAACGCCGCCATCCGCCTTCAGGGCCTCGATGGCCGATACACGCAGTTGCTCAAAGACGGGTTCCCCCTATACGGTGGATTCTCCGGCAGCCTGAGCATCCTGCAGATTCCTCCCCTCGACCTGCGCCGCGTGGAAGTGATCAAAGGCGCGGGATCTGCACTCTATGGTGGCGACGCCATCACCGGCATCATCGATCTGGTCAGCCGTACCCCCGATACCACCCTCCATTTGGATGCCATTGTGAACCAAACCGACCGTGGAGGTACCGACCTCGGGGCATTCTACAGCCGGCGGATAAAACGTATCGGCCTTACCGTTATGGGTACGGCAAGCCGGCAGATCCCCATCGACGTCGACAAAGACGGTTTCACCGATCTTCCCCGAGTGCGACAGGCCACACTTGCCCCTACGTTCTTCTGGTACCCCGACGATAGCACCACCCTCCGGCTAGGCGTCAACGTCTCGAGCGAGACCCGTAACGGCGGCGACCTCGGGGCAGTACGACACGGCGCCGACAGCGATCATCCTTTTCTCCAAAAGAACCGAACGGATCGGGACTATTATCAACTCACCCTGACGCGCAAAGCGGCCCACAGCCAAACGTTTTCGTTGAAAAATTCCATCGGTTATTTCCATCGGTCCATCCGCCAAACCACCGGCAGCGACGACACCATCACCGGTTTTTCCGGCGGCGAGATCTCTTCGTTTACTGAAGCCAGTTATAGCATCGTCACCGGCAGGCATCAGTTCGTTACCGGCGTTAGTCTCATCACAGATCGGTTCCAACCCGCGGTGCCCCATGAAGACTTAGCCTACGTCCATAACACCGCCGGCATATTTGCCCAGGACGACTGGACCCTGAGCCCGAAGATCGTCCTGGAAGCGGGCGCCCGCGCCGATGTGGAACACAGGCCCTATTTCCTTCCGCGGCTGGCGTTATTGTATAAGCCCTTCCGGGATTTCAGCATCCGCTGGGGCGGCGGCCTGGCCTATAAGCTTCCCACCATCTTCGACGCCACCGACGAGGAAGACATCTACCGGCAGGTATACCCGATAGCAGCCGGCGTCAGGGCCGAACGTTCCGCCAGCACGAATATCGCCTTCGCCTACCGCCGCCGGATCGGCGACGAGCTGTACTTCACCGCCGACGAAAATATTTATTACACCCGTCTCAGCCATGCCTTGATAGCGCAGACGGACAGCCTGCAACATGGCTGGCTGTATTTTAGCAATGCCCCCGGCCCGGTCACCTCCTATGGTTCCGAGACCAACATGCGGCTCTCCCGGGACGACCTGACCCTTCAGGTCGGCTATACCTATACCCAGGCCCAACGCCGGTATTTGCCCGGCCGCCCGCAGTTGCCCCTGACACCTCACAGCCGGTTATCCGCGAGTCTCGTATATGAAGCCGAACCCCACTGGAAAGCCGGCATCGAAGCGTTCTACACCAGCGCTCAGGTTCTCGACGATAACGAACCCACCCGGGACTTCTGGACCTTCGACCTCATGGTGCAGCGAAGCTGGGGGCCCTGGGCCATCCTGCTCAATCTGGAAAACTTTACCGACACCCGCCAAAGCCGCTTTGGACCGCTTTACACCGGCAGTCCGCAAAGCCCTGTATTCAACGAGATCTATGCCCCGCTCGAAGGCCGCGTGATCAGCCTCGCCCTGCGCTATACCCTATGATCGCAAAAAGTGCCGCAAAGTGCCGCAAGTGCCGCAAAGCCCCGCAAAATCGCAACAAGATCCCACAAAAAAGGCCCCGCGAATGCGGGGCCCTCTCGAGTCTGATCACGAGGGAACTATCCCTTCATGCACTGCCCATGCTTGCAGCAGTGGTCACATTGCTGACCGGTGCAATTCTGCTTCGTACAATGGGTGCAATCCTGCTTCTTCACCTTTCCCGTTTTGCCGCCGCCTGCCAATACAGGCCCGGCCAGCATGAAGGCCGTCATGGCCAATAAAACTGTCTTCCTCATATTATGTGAGTTGAATAAAGTAAAAAATAATGTCTTGTCGGGAGAGATCATGCCATATTCGGCGGCTTCCAGCACGAAGCAAAATAGAGATATACATAAGAGGACGTCCACTCGGGATATTCCACCGATACCGCCCCAACCCCTGTCCGTTCAGCCGACACCGGCAATAACATCTGAAAACACAGCGGACAATTCAAACAACAGTCGGAAGTCGGGCTACACCCTTTTGAAGGCCGTGGGCAATGCCCTTCCGTTTTAGTCTGCGCGCCTCTTGTCCGCTTACCGTTTCCCAGCATGCTGGTTGCCTGCATACATTTTGTCTGCATGTCGTGAACCTGCATGTCGTTGACGTGCGTGCCCCCATGGCAACAATCCCCGTCCGCCGGTGTCGTGGCCTCAGCCCGCGTCGCCGTATCCATCATCATCCGCGGCGTCACCGCATATTCCACGAAGTAAACCAGCGTGGCCAGGATCAATATGAATGCCTTGTATTGCAACAACTCAAAACTACAACAACCGCAGCACATATCCCAGCAGCGCGCCGCTATACCATAAACCCGCATCAGCATGGTATATTCTTTGCGGCGCCACCGATATGAAACCAACCGATTCGGCACTCTCCGCCGTCAAAGCCTTAACCTCGCTCGTCACCGGCGGCACCCGCCGCCATTTCGTCAAACAGGGTCTGCAGGTCGGACTTATCAGTCTTACCGGCATTTCTTTGTTAACCGCGTGTTCCAGTGGTAAGGGCGAGGACAAGGAAGTCTCCCCGCCCGAGGATTTAATGCAGGAACATGGCCTGCTCAACCGGATTTTGCTGATTTACGATCATGCGCGTCACCAGATAGCCGGCGGCCAGCCCCCGGACCTTCCCGCCCTCAATGCCTCCGCCGGTATCATCCGCAGCTTTGTCGAAGATTATCATGAGAAACAGGAAGAGGATTATCTGTTTCCCCGCTTTCGTAAAGCCGGTCAGCTCACCAGTCTGGTCGACACCCTGCTTCGGCAGCATAACGCCGGCCGGCGCATCACCGACCAGTTGCTCCAATTGTCTAAAGCACCCTCCCTCGACCCCACCGAAACCCAGCGGCTATTGTCTCTTCTCACCGCATTCAATACGATGTACCGTCCGCACGAAGCCCGCGAGGACACCGTTCTGTTCCCGGCTTTCCGCAAGCTCGTCTCCCGTCATGAATACGATAGCCTCGGTGAAGAATTTGAAAACAACGAACACAAACATTTCGGCCAGGACGGCTTCGAAACAATGGTCGGCAGGGTCGCCGACATAGAAAAAAAGCTCGGCATCTACGATCTCGCTCAATTTACTCCCGCATAAAAAAATCAACCCAAAAATCAAAAACATCAGACTATGAACTCCAAAAATCCCGGCTCCGAAAATGCCAGCTCCGTTCAGTTCCACACCGCTCACATCAAAGAGCAGCTTATCGGACTCATCGATCACCTCCGTGCCGATATCCCCAAACTATCCGATCCTCGGGCAAAAGCCCTTTTCGAGGTCAGCGCCGAAGTCCTCTCCGGGCTCAACAAAGCCTTTACCGACTACGAAGAAAAACAGGAGCCCGCCTGGAAATAATCACCCTCAATTCCTATGTCTCTCCCTCTTCTTCCTGGTAGCGTAGGTAAATAACAGCCCGATCCCGATCAGCACAGCCACAAACATGAAAAATAATAACGCATCGATGATCATAACTCACGTTTTACTACCATATCCGATGCCAAAATTATGCCCGCGAAACCAGCCGCCCGATCCCCTCCTGCCACCTGCCCGCGAAACCAGCCGCCGGGTACTCCTTGTCCCTGTCTCCCGCGAAACCAGCCGCCCGATCCTTCCTGCCACCTGCCCGCGAACCCAGCCTCCGGCCACCCCCTACCCCCTAATCCCGCTCCCCGGATACCCGGAACGTCAAATTGATCCTCGGCCCGACCGCCCTCGCCGTCTTAGGCACATGATGCTCATAATTCTCCTGCATCGCCGCACCCATCAGCAAAAGACTTCCATGCGTTAACGGGATATCCAGCTGCCCCACATCCTTCCTGAACTTATGCCGCACCTTGAACACCCGCGTATCCCCAAACGTCACAGAACCGATCTCATGATGCTTGCCGTCCGGGGGCAACGTATCGCTATGCCACGCCACCGAATCATTCCCATCCCGATAATAATTCAACAGCACCCTGTCGAACACGATCCTGCACTCCTCCTCGATGATCGCCTTGATCTCAAGCAGCTCGGGCGTCCACGCCAGCCCCTTGGACCCGCCATAATAGGCGGTAAGCCGCGGATCCAATACCGTCTTATCATACATCTTACGGGTCCGCTGCTGCCAGGGCGTATCTTCTTTAAAAATGGAAAAATACCTGTCCGAGTCCCCTCGCGCAAAATACTGCTCCCATAACCGCAGATCAGTATCCGGCAGCCGGAAATCTATGAACCGCTTCTTCCCCTCATCGAACAACGCGGTCTCGCTAAACAAATTCATCCCACAAAATTAGGAAAAGATCGCCAAATTGCTAACTTTATTGGCAATTTTGGTCAATTGACATACACGGCCTTCATCACCCGCCGTTGTCCATCCCCGGAGTTTAACGCTACATAATACACATTATGCCGGGGAAGATCATGGACGACTGTCACCCCCGCCGATTGAACAAAGATCCTTTTCAGCGTACGCCCCTGCGTGTCATATACGATAACATGGCATGGGCGGAATTGTGCCGCGGAAGCAAACTCGATCTTGATCTGATCGCTATAGGCATAAACAGCTACGGAACCTGCGCTATTGAGCAGGTTGACTACTGCAATCTCGCTATACGTAAGGTTTCCATCCAGGTCTTCCTGCCGAAGCCGGTATGCCGCGCGAGCCATTCCCGCCGCCTGTCTGTCCAGGTACTGATATGTCGTCTCCATGCTACTGTTGCCCCCCGCATTAGCCGTGGGAAGAAACCCGATCGACGCCCAGGAGCTATCGCCCCCGCTTCGCTCGATCCAGAATCCCTTATTGTTCTG
>DASZOW010000615.1:0-7649 GCA_035550615.1 Puia sp. | reverse complement strand
CAATGTCGTTTCGAATCTCAAGGATCAGCCGCCTTTTATCAGTCTGCCGGGTGGGGACAGCACGTCTGCCGATTACCATTTTACCCAGGGCACGCGGGCCTGGGATATGGAGGACTATGCGAAGGCTAAACAGGAGTATGTGCTGGCAAAGGAAGACGATGCGCTGAGGTTTAGGGCTCCCGAGGCGATCAACGCCATTATCGAACAGCTTTGCCGGAAATATGACAATGTCCACCTGGTCGATTGCCGCGGGGCCTTCGAGGCCGCGTCGGAGCATGGGATCATCGGGAATTCGCTTCTTCTCGAGCATGTGCATCCTAACCTGCTAGGGTATGCGCTGATGTCGGATGTTTTTTACCGGGGGTTGCAGGCGGCGCGACTGATCCCCGACGCCGATACCGATACGACAGGCAGCTTTTCAAGGTTGTTGCGGGATATGCCTATTACGCGGGTGGACTCGCTTGCGGGCGCCTATAAGATCAATAATCTGAAGAACAACTGGCCTTTCAGCGGCCCGGGGCATGAGGCGGGGCCGCCTACCCGTGCGAGCTGGCATATCACTACCGAGGAGGAAGACCTGGCATACGCCGTGGCTTTCGAGCATCTTCCTTGGGAGGAGGCCATGCGGCAGCTGTACGATTATTACAGCAAGACCGAGGACTGGGCAAAGGCGGCTGTCGTGATGGAGGCCCTCTGCCTGGAGCATCCGCATGAGGCGTCGTGGTATGAGAAGACCGCGATGCTTTATGGGAAGCTAAAAGAGAATGACAAGGCGATCCTGTATTTCCGGATGGCGTTCGATAGTGAACCGTCGTTTGATAAGGCGAGGTATCTTTTTGTCCTGTGTTTGCAGCAGGACAGGCCGTTGGAGGCGATGCCTTTTCTCGACTATGCGATCGCCAACAATCCGAGCCGAATGAATCTGCGGCCCGTCCGATCCGACGCCATGGAGATCATCCGGCTGGAAAAGCAGCTGGCGCGGGATCCCACCAACAGCAGTTTGATGGATACTATTTCTTCTACATACCAGCACATGGGGAACCCGGCGGCCGCGCAGAAGTATGCGGCGCTTGCGAGGCGGGGCGGGGGCCGGTGATGCCGGGCGCAATCAGCGGTCGGTGTTCAGTTGTTGATTGGCGCCGCGGGGCAAGGCAGGTGGGCGCTGCGCACAAAAAAGCCCGCTCGGTGGAGCAGGCCTTTTGGCAAACGATCATCAGGGGGGTGATCCGGTGAATTTGTGATTGTCAGGGTAGTTTGATCTTATATACTGCATAGGGAGTTGTCCGTTTGCTGCTGCCGTTGTTGAAATCGGGTTCGAGGTTTCGCTGTGAGCAAGTCAGGTAGAGATAGCCGTCGGAGGAGATCGCATAGCTATCCGGCCAGATGAGGCGGCTGTCGGTGACGACGGTTGTCGTCTTGAGGTTTTTGTCCAGCTTTAAGATCCGATGTTGTTCGATGTCGCCCATGTAGAGGTTGCCGGACTGGTCGAAGACCATGCCGCTGGTGGTGTTATAGGTTCCGAGATTTTCGACGCGGGCGGAAACGACGTTGGCGTCGAGTGTCGTATCCATGAGGTCGGCCGTGGGGATACGATATAGATTGTGATCCGTCAGGGGTTTGTAATAAAGATAGGAGTGATCAGGGGTAAGCGCCAGGCCAGTGGAATTCTGATAGAAGGGCGCACCGTATTGGTTGATCTGGGCGCCGTCGATAGAAAGGATATAGGTCTGGTCCGCGATCACGGAGCTGCTGCCTTCGAGGACCTGCCGTGTGTTGCCGGTGTTGAGGTCTACGACGACGATACCGCCTTCGCTGGAATTCGTGAGATAGGCGACGTTGCTGCTGTTGTCTACCTGTATGTTGTTAAGATAGCTGGCGTCATCGGTGGCTCCTGCCAGCGGGTAGGTGCGTACTACAGAATTTGTGGCCAGGCTGATCTCGACGAGTTTCTGGCTGTTATCATAAACGCCGTCTTCGAAGGGAGAGGCGGCGTCGACGACCCAGAGATTATTATTTCCGTCGACGCAGACAGATTGTGCGTCAACGAATTTCGCCATGCCGCTGTCGCCCCTTACCCAGCTATTCATCGTTAAGTCGGGATATGGAGTCTTGCCGTTGGTGACCTCGGCCAGCGCATATTTATAGGTGGTAGACCAGAGCGGATAGGTAACGAACAGCCGGCCGTCTTTGGAGACGGCTACACCCGATAATTGATACGTGCTATCCTGGAAGACGACCTGGAGCGAGGCGGAGGTAGTGGTGGAGCCGCCGCTGCCGGGATTTGTTTTTTTACATGCGATAGTCATCATAGAGACGAGCGCAACTGCTGTGCAGACTCTTTTCATATATGAGTAGGTATTTGGGTATACTTTAACATAAAGTATACCGCAGTGCTTTTTGCCGGGATTTCTCTCCGACGCTCGGTTTACAGGGGATGTTTTTCCCCAGCCCGCCTCATATAATAAAAAACCCGCATACAATTATGCGGGTCGATATATTTGGGCATCTTTTTACAGATGCGACTCTATCTTCTTGACAAAGTTAGATTTAGGTTGAGCGCCAACCAGCTTGTCAACGACTTTTCCACCTTTGATGAAGAGGATGGCCGGAATGCTGGTGATACCATAGTTCACGGACAGCTGCGGGTTATGATCTACGTTGACTTTTCCTACATTGATCTTGCCGTCGTATTCTTTGGACAGTTCTTCGATCATTGGCCCGATAGCGCGACAGGGACCGCACCATTCTGCCCAGAAGTCAACCACGGTCAGTTTATCGCTGGCGATCACCTTATCCTGAAAATTGGTATCTGTTAATTCTAAAGCCATAGTTTAGTGTGTTTTATGTGATGTGTTTGTTTTTACATTACAAATGTCCGTCAAATTCAGGAATTAATTCGTCGTAATGCCGACAAATCTATGTTGTGACTACCTGGACCTCGAGTTCCGGTGTTTTTTCCAGGAAGGCCGACATCTCATCATTCATTTCGAAGCCGTTGCCCATGGTGAACAGGCTGACCCTGGCCTGCGTTTTAGATTCTACTATATTGAATTTCAGGCTTGATTTTCCGGGATATTTTTTGACATTGGTTTCGATGAATTCTACGAGGGCCTGATCGATGTAGCGGGCTTCGACGTCCATGATCACCTGTTTTGTCAGGATGGGTTTGATGCTTTCGAGCAGCATCATTTTTTCTATCCGGAACTCGAATTCCGCTTTGTTGAACCGTTGGCGGAACCCGCCGGTGAGGAAGAGGTTCTTACCTTTTTCCAGATAATTGGAATAGCGGGCGTAGTCTTCGCTCCACAACATGAATTCGGCTTTACCGGTGTAGTCTTCGATGATGAAAGAGCCGAACTGTTTGCCGGTTTTGCTGACGCGGTGCTGGGCGTCCACTACGAGACCCGCCAGCCGCAGTGTTTTTCCCGGATTGCTTTGGAGCGTTACGGCGTCTTTGATCTCATTGAACTCACCGAGCCGGGTGATGCCGTAGTGGGTGATCTCGAATTTAAAATGATCTAATGGGTGGCCGCTCATAAACATACCGGTAACTTCTTTTTCGTGATCCAGTAATTCGGTAAGATTCCAGGGCTCACAATTAGGAATTTTCGGTGTGGCGATCTCGGGCATGACGAGGTCGCCGAAGAGGCTGTTGCTGCTTTGGGTGCTGTTGGTCTGGTAGACGTTCCCGAATTTGATGATCTTTTCGAGGCCGGTGGTGGTATCGCCCGGGGCTATGAAGAAATATTGCGCCCGGTGCATTTCCCTGAAGCAGTCGAACGCGCCTGCGTAGGCCAGGTTTTCGAGGGTCTTCTTGTTGACGGTCCGCTGGTTGATGCGTTTGATCATGTCGAAGATGTCCTTGAAGTTGCCGTTCTGCCGGCGTTCTTCGGTGATGCTTTCAACGGCTGCTTCGCCGACGCCTTTGAGGCCGCCGAGACCGACGCGGATCTCGCCTTTTTGGTTGACGGCAAAGCCTTTTCTCGATTCGTTGATATCCGGTCCGAGAACTTTCAGGCCCATGCGTTTACACTCTTCCATAAAGAAGGTGATCTTTTCGATGCTGCCGGCGTGATTGAGTACGGCGGCCATGTATTCGCTGGGGTAGTGAGCTTTGAGGTAGGCCGTTTGATAGGCGACGAACGCGTAGCAGGTGGAGTGCGATTTATTGAAGGCGTATTGAGCGAAAGCTTCCCAGTCCGTCCAGATCTTGTCGAGGACTTTTTCATCAAATCCTTTGGCTGTCGCGCCTTTGATGAACTGGGTCTTCATCTTGTCGAGGATGGACTTTTGTTTTTTACCCATGGCTTTACGCAGGACGTCGGCGTCGCCTTTGCTGAAGCCGGCCAGTTTTTGGGCCAGGAGCATGACCTGTTCCTGGTAGACGGTGATGCCATAGGTATCGCCGAGATATTCTTCCATTTCCGGAAGGTCGAAGACGATGGGTTCGCGACCGTGTTTGCGGTCGATATAATTCGGGATATAGGCGATGGGGCCGGGCCGGTACAGGGCGTTCATCGCGATGAGGTCCTTGAACTGGTCGGGTTTAAGATCTTTGAGATATTTCTGCATCCCGGGACTTTCGAACTGGAACGTGCCGATGGTTTCAGCGCGTTGATAGAGCTCGAAGGTTTTCTGGTCGTCGAGGGGGATGTCGTCGATGACGATATCGATGTTGTGATTTTCTTTGATGAGTTCGAGGGCGGTCTTGAGGATGTTGAGCGTTCGGAGACCGAGGAAGTCCATTTTGATGACGCCGGCTTCTTCGATGACGCTCCCTTCGATCTGGGTGACGAGGAGGTCGGAGTCTTTGGCGGTGCAGACCGGGAGGATGTTCATCAGGTCCTCGGGTGCGATGATGATGCCTGCGGCGTGGAGACCGGTGTTGCGGACGGAGCCTTCGAGGCGTTCGGCTTCGTGCAGGACGCGGCTGCGTATGTCGTCGCCGTTATAGATGTCCCTGAGCAGTTTGACGTTGACCAGGTCGTCGGGGCCTACGCCGTCCTTTTCTTCGAGTGATTTTTCGCCTTCTTTGGCGGTGAGCGGCGCATGCAGGACGCGTTTCAGTTCGATGCCCGGTCTTTCCGGCACCAGTTTGGCGAGGGCGTTCGATTCCGGCAGGGGCAGGTCGAGGGCGCGGGCGACGTCCTTGATGCTCATTTTGGCGGCCATGGTGCCATAGGTAACGATCTGGGCCACCTGATTTTTGCCATATTTTTTTGCAACGTATTCGATCACCCGCTGACGGCCTTCATCGTCGAAGTCCGTGTCGATATCGGGCATGGATTTACGGTCGGGGTTGAGGAATCTTTCGAACAGCAGGTCGTATTTGACCGGATCGATGTTGGTGATGCCGATGCAGTAGGCGACGACGCTGCCTGCGGCCGATCCGCGGCCCGGGCCGATGAATACGCCCATATCCCTGCCCGCTTTGATGAAGTCCGATACGATGAGGAAGTAGCCCGCAAAGCCCATGGTCTTGATGGTGAAGAGCTCGAAATCGAGTCTTTCCCGGATCTCGGGGGTCAGGTCGCTGTATCTGAGTTTGGCGCCTTCCATGGTCAGGTACTTCAGGTATTCCCATTGGTCGAGGTTGCTATCGTTGTGGATCTGGAACTCTTTGGGGATAGGGAAGGCGGGGAGGAGGATGTCTTTTTTCAGATTCAGGATCTCGACCTTATCCACGATCATGTTCGTATTGTCGATGGCTTCGGGGACGTCGCTGAAGAGCTGTTTCATCTCTTCCGTGTTCTTGAAATAGAACTGGTCGTTCGGGAATTTGAACCGACGGTTCTTTGCGTTGAGGTCATCGTTGGTGATGTCGTCGTAACCGGGCGTGCTTTGTTTTTCCCCGGTGTTGATGCACAGCAGGATGTCGTGGGCATTTGCGTCTTCGCGGTCGGTGTAGTGGCTATCGTTGGTGGCGATGACGGGGACGTTGTATTTCTTGGCGTATTGGAGCAGGGTGGCGTTGATCTTTTCCTGTTCCCTGATGTTATGGCGCTGCAGTTCGATGAAGTAGTCCTCGCCGAAGAGGTCCAGCCACCACTTGAACTCCCGTTCCGCTTTTTCTTCCGTTTCGTGGAGGATGGTTTGCGGGACATAGGCGCCGATGCAGCAGGTCGTGGCGATCAGCCCTTCGTGGTATTGCTCGATGAGCGATTTATCGATTCGCGGGTATTTGCTGTACAGGCCTTCCGTGAACCCGAGCGAGGTCAACTTGATGAGGTTTTGATAGCCTTTTTTATTTTTTGCGAGGAGGATCTGGTGATAGCGTTCGTCGCGTTGTTCTTTGGTAAAGGTTTTTTTAAAACGGTCTTCGACCACATAGAATTCGCAGCCGACGATGGGTTTTACTTTCAGGGTGCCGTCTTCGTTCTTGTGTTTATAGGCTTCCGATACGAATTCGAAGGCGCCGAACATGTTGCCGTGGTCGGTGATGGCCAGTGCGGGCATGCCGTCCTTGATCGCCTTTTTGTAGAGGCTTTGGATGGAGGCGGCCCCGTCCAGGAGGCTGAACTGGGTATGGGTATGTAGATGTGAGAACTTTGGCATAGGACCTGCAATTAACTAACAAATAAGGAGATGCTTTAGTTAGCAGCGGCAATATTTTTCCACCGTTGTGCGTTTTTTCGCCTGGGTCGGCGTGTCTGACAAAAAGGCTGACAAGGTCGACGAGAGGGCTCTAAGGAAATGGCCATTGGCCATTTTGGCAAAAAAAATGTATTTTTACCAATAGCTAATCCGTGCCAATATGTTTGTTCTGCAAAATATGTTGAAAAGTTACCTGCCTATACTTGGTATCGCCGTATGCCTGCTTAGCAGCTGCAGCACGTTCAAGCCTGCTGTTTCGAAGCCGGCCAGTTCTGCGTCGACTACTACGAGCAGTTCTGATGGCAAAGTTCAGTTTATCAGCAATATCTCGATAACGCCGGATAACCGGGAGGATCGTACGCACAGTTCGGTCACCTCCTATAATAATACGAGTTCGGCGCACGCGAAGAATGCGGCCTATACGGACAAGTCGAGCGATGCGATCGAGAACTTTCCGGCGTTGCAATTCAAGTATGCGATCCTGGAGAATTGCCCGGTGGAGGACCTGACGAATCCTAAGCTCCTGAGTTTCATGGATTATTGGTATGGAACGCCGTATCATTACGGGGGAACTACCAAGGATGGCATAGACTGTTCGGCTTTTGCCTTTTTACTGATGTCTTCCGTTTATGGGGTGGCTTCTTTGCCGCGGACGTCGAAGGAGCAGTATGCGGCCTGTCAGCATATTCCGCGCAGCGAGCTGCAGGAAGGCGACCTGGTGTTTTTTCATACCCTCAGCGGCAAGAAGCACCGGGGGGTAACGCATGTAGGCGTTTATCTCCGCAACAATAAATTCATCCATGCGTCCGTCTCCGGCGTGATGATCAGCAATCTGGGCGAGGGCTATTATGATCAGCATTTTGTGGGGGCAGGCAGGGTTATCGATGCGTCTGCGGCAGCAGGGGCTACGACGGCGCGATGATCGGACGATGTTAGCGGCTCCGCCACGATGGTAAGCTATGTTACGAATCACTCAACTCTTTATTTATCCCATAAAATCACTGGGTGGCATTTCTGTAGCCACCGCCCGGGTCACCGATCGCGGGTTTGAGCAT
>DASZOW010000614.1:0-7457 GCA_035550615.1 Puia sp. | reverse complement strand
GTGGATGGCTCGGGGTATTCATACCGTCCCGGGGACCATAGACCGGTCGGTCAGCCGCCCCGGCGCACTCAACAGCGCGGACCTCCGCGAATCACTTCCCTATCTGTGTGCTTTAGACCCTTCCGCGGCCCCCGCCCCCTCCCTCCGGGGCTTCCGCTATTTCCCCTATTCGGACTTCGCCGCCTACCAGCAACCCCGGTTCAGTTTCTTTCTCAAAACGATCTCGGACCGGACCCTGGCCACGGAATCGATCAACGGCGAAAACCTTAAAGGCCATCTGCTGAATAGCGGCGACGGCTATATCATACAGACCGGCAACGAATATTTCAATCTGATGCCGGTATGGAATTGGAACAAGCTGCCCGGTGTGACCACTTATGATGGCGCCACCCGCATCGACCGCCGTGCTTTTACCGGCAGCGTCGGCGATGGCCAGAACGGACTAACGGTGATGGACTATGCGCTTTCGGGAACATCCGGCCGGAAGCTGACCGCACGGAAGTTCTGGGGCTGTCATGATGGGCTCGTCGTCTGTCTCATCGGCGGCATCCGCGACAGTACCCCACGCGACGGCGGCATCCCCGCCAACGGCCAATCCCCACGCGACGGCGGCATCCCCACCAACGGCCAATCCCTGCGCAACAGCGGCATCCCTGCCCCCTACACCACACTGGACCAATGCCGCTGGGCCGGCGCCGTAACAGTCGGCCGCAAAGGTTCCGAGTCCATCCTGCACGAGGGCGATCATCACCTCGACTCGGTGAATTGGTTCTGGCATGCCGGCGTGACGACGCTGTTCCTGCAACCCGCACACCTCGACATTCAAGCCGGCGCAGCCAGCGGCAGCTGGTCCTCGATCAACACCTCGGGCTCGAAAACTACTATCACGGAAAACACCTTCACGCCGGTGCTGCTACATCCCCACGACTCCGCGGCGGCCTATATACTCACCGCAGGCACGACGCTAAACGACGCCCGCTCCCTCGCCGGCCATCTTCCCTGCCAGGTGATCCGCAACGATCAGGATATCCAGGCCATCCGTTTCGCCGACGGCATGATCATGGCCGCCTTCTATTCTCCCGGCGCCCTCCGCCTCACGCAGACCCAAAAGATCTCCGTCGACCATCCCTGCCTCCTGCTCATCTCCGCCAAAACGACCTGCGTCTCCGACCCTTCCCGCCAGTCGCAAACCATCACAGTCCAATTAAACCACACCACCCACACTGTCCATCTTCCGGCTGATGGTACCACGGTAAAACTTCTGTAAATTAGCATCCACAATCGAAGACCATGCCTACACCTACACTATATCAATGGGCCGGCGGCGAAGAAGCCATCCAACACCTGTTCCATACCTTTTATGACAAGGTCCTCAAGGACGAGCTCCTGGGACCGGTATTCGCACACATGTCTCCCGATCATCCAAAACACGTCGGCCATTTCGTCGCCGAAGTCTTTGGCGGCCCGAAAAAATATTCCGGCGAAGACGGCGGCAGCCATGCCATCATGATCGCACATCATATCGGCAAGATGCTCGATGATCAAAAACGGAAACGATGGATCGAGCTGTTGCTCGAAACGGCGGACGAGCTCGGCATCCCCGCCGATCCTGAATTTCGCTCTTCGCTCGTAGGCTACCTGGAATGGGGGACACGCATCGCGGTGATCAATTCGCAACTGGCCGAAAACCCGCTGAACGACACCGAGCCGATGCCGTCCTGGGGCTGGGGCGAAACCAAAGGACCCTACATTCCTCCCGCATCCAGCTTGAAATAGGGGCTATAGTCGGCCAGTCGTTTCAAAAGTCCCCGGCCATCCGCCATGATCTTCGCCGTCGTCTCCCTGCCCGCAGCCACGATCATAAAGCCATACGGCCCCTTTCGCACACCGAGCGCCACGCTTCCCGGATTGATCAGCACGGGGCCTTCCCTCGCATCCTGCACCGCGCCTATATCCGATGCCGTTATATACGGCGCATAGAACATATAATGCGGCATACTCATGGTCATGATCGTATTGTCCCCCGGCTTGCCGGTATACACCCGCATGATCGGCGCCAGCATATAGGAAAGACCCTCTCTTGCCGGAGCCTTATAGATCCCTCTTCGTATCCTGCCGATCACCGTGTCCTTGATCTGCTGCGCCGTGAACCTCCCGGTAGCCCGCATGGCCGCCACGTCCCGATAGACGGGGAAGATCGTCCTCGCGCCTTCTGCATCGTACGCCATCGGCGCAAAATCATCCTTCCGGAACTCGCCCCATTCCCAATCCGTTCTGTCGATAAAACAGACAAACCCATTGGAACCGTGATGCGCTACATAATAACCACGCGCCGGGTCCAGCAGATAGACGGTCGCCGCGGCACGCAGATGAGCCGGCAACGCGCTCAGGGCAAGCTCGGTTTCGAGATCCACCGGCATCTTATCCAGCTGCCAACCCGTGACCTTTTGAGCATGCGCCGACAGCAAATAACAGCAGCCTGCGATCAGCATCGCTGCCAGATTTTTTAAGTTAACCATAAATTTTATTTGAGTCCTACCAATGTACGACGCCTGTTCCGCCCTCAAAAGGGGCAATTGCGCCAATATTCGGGGTCATTTAAGACACCAGTCTCTCGTGGCATCGACCAACATGGTCATCACATCCTTTTTCCCGGCCTTGAACGCATGATTGGCGCCTTCGATCCTGACCAGCGTCGCCTTCGGCAGCGTCGAACACACGGATTCGATGAGATCCCATGTCGCCAACTCATCTTTGGTACCCTGTAAGAAAAGCATATTCGTCTTGACGTCATGGAGATGCGCGGCTCTTTCGATCGAAGGCTTGCCCGCCGGATGCAGAGGAAATCCATAGAACACAATTCCTTTCACCTCGCCCAGCGGATGCTCGGCGAGATATTGCGACGTCATCCGCCCCCCAAAGGATTTACCCGCGGCAAAAAGCGGCAGCTTCGGATAGGAAGCATGCGCATGCGCGATAGCCGCGGCAATCGTCTGGTGCGCCACGGCAGGGGTATCGGGCCTTGCCTTTTTGTTCTCTTTAAAAGGGAAATTGAACCGCAGGCTCCCGATGCCGATCGCAGCAAGGGCCGAAGCCAGCTCTACCATAAAGGAATGATCCATGCCGGCGCCTGCCCCATGCGCCAGCGTCATGATACATTTACTCGATTCCGGTACGACATATTCGGCCGAAACGGCCCCTATCGCCGGCGAGACCTGCAAGAAAAAACGGGTATTCATACTCATATTCACAATTGGTATTATCTTTTCTTGGCGCCTTTCTTCTTTGCCAAGGCCTTCTTTGCTACCGCCCTCGGTTTCCCAGCCGCCTTGCCTCCGGCCCTAACCTCCTTCTTTGCCACCGCCCTCCTGCCCTTGGCTGCCACCTCCGCCATCCCCGCCTTCAACGGCGCCTCATTCAACGGATGCTTTTCGCATGATCACAGGTCTCCGGCCACGCCCAATGCAATCCCATCGGCCCCAGGTTGATGTATTTTATATCAAAGGTCTTGTGGATGCCATCGCTGTCGGCGATCGGCGGGATCGGCCCCCTGATCCAGGTCTGATCATCCATATCGTCTTTGAGCGTCGGCCCTACCAGGTCGTTCCAGAAATCGTCGTTCCATTCGCGATTTTTGGCAATCACCTTAAAAGGCATTCCACCGATCGTCTGCAGATCGAGGCTGTCGGAAGCCGCCGCCGGATTTGGCGTCAACCCCTGTGTCAACTTATACAGGGCATCGGTCGCCGGCAGATTGGCCGCATTGGGAAAATAGACCTGCGGCTCCTGGTGATCCGCCATCTGCGCCGCTATCTGGCTCGCCGTCGCGAGATCCAACGAAACGCAAAGATACGTCTGGCCATATTTCGGCGTAGGATCCTTGGTGGCCGCAGGGTCCGCAAACTTCGGCCAGGAATGAAGCAGCCAAAACGCGGTCTTCGTCGCGGTGTCGAAAGCGATCACCCCCTTGGTATGCCCCTTATGTGCATCATCCTTTTTATCGACGTCCTCCGGCATCTCATCGTTGTAAAGCACCCAGCCCGTGCTCACTGGCGGCTTCTTGAAATGGCTGAATACGGAATCGAGCGTAAGATTCAACGCGCCCTTCCCGCTATTCAGCGTGTAGGGACTCCGGACGACATTGCGCTGCCGACCATCCGGATTGCCGTCGATCGCCGAATCGTAATAGATGTATTCATAACCCGTGGACACTTTCATAGTCTAATGTGTTTTAACTAAAATAGAGGTTTATTTGTCTTCCATCAAGGGTTAAAACACGGGACTGTATGTGATGTAATTGTTAACGAACCATTATAGACCTCAAAAGCTCTTGCAACTTCGTTGCAAATTCATACTTTTGTGCTCCCGGGGCGATCCGCCCATTACCGCATGCGAAGATTGAATGTCCGGATATTAGCTCTTGCCCTCATTCTGGTATTCACCCAGAAGTTAGGGTTGCGTTTGTGGATGCACCGCTGGTTCCACGAAACGAGGGCGCTTTCTGCTTCGCACCTGCCGGCCGTCGACACACTGCATCCCATCTGCGACTGTATCGACGATTTTCTGATGCCGCTTACGGGCAGTGCGCTGATCGAACTTCCGCCGCCTGTCCGGTCATACAATATTGTCGCTGCGGCAAATTGCCCCCCTATCCCAACAGCACACAAACACTACTCCTCCCTCCGCGGTCCGCCGCCAGGACCCTTCCATTCCTGACTGACCCGATCATCCCGGTGACCGTCACCGGCAACTCATTCGTTTACCGCTCAATCAACTCATCTACATGGGACGGCAAATCCTGGTTTTATTTATTGCATATATACTATGTTCGGTACCGTCATTCCTCCACGCCGCAGACCTTCCGCCGGGTACGCTCACCGGTACGGTCATCGACAAAGCGGATGGCAAACCGATCTCCGGCGCCACCATCACCATCCCCGACCTGAAAGCAGGCACGGTCACCGACGCCAACGGAAAATTTACCATCGTCATCGGCTCCAAAGGCATACACCTCGTAGAGGTCAGCTTCATCGGCTATGGCACGTTTTATAAGAACCTCGACCTCGGCAAGACCAACAAACTCGACGTTCAATTGTCGGTATCGACGGTCGAAGCGGAAGAGGTCGTGGTCACCGGCGTCAGCCGCGCCACGGAAATAAAAAAAGCGCCGATACCCATCGCGGCAGTCGGCAAAGCGTATCTGGAACAGCACGCCGCTGCTACCAATGTCATCGATGCCATCGCCAACCTGCCGGGTGTTAGCGCCGTAACCACCGGCCCCAATGTTTCCAAACCATTCATCCACGGCCTCGGCTACAACCGCGTCGTGACGGCCGAAGACGGCATCCGCCAGGAAGGCCAGCAATGGGGCGATGAACATGGGATCGAAGTGGACCAGAACTCGATAGACCGCATCGAGGTCATCAAAGGTCCCGCGAGCCTCAGCTATGGCTCCGATGCCATCGGCGGCGTGGTCAACCTGCTGACGCCGCAACCCGTTCCGGAAGGCAAGATCCTGGGTTATGTCAGCGGTCTCTACGGTACCAACAACGGCCTGCTCAATGGTTCCATCCGCCTGCAAGGCAACGAAAAGGGATTCGTGTGGGGAGCCCAGGCATCGGAGAAGGCATCCAAAAATTACCGGAACCAGCATGACGGGCGCAACTGGGCCACAAATTTTAAAGAAAAGGACGCACGGTTCATGGTCGGCCTGAACAAATCCTGGGGCTACTCCTATCTCAATGCATCGGTGTTCGATGATGAGCAGGCCATCCCCGACGGAAGCCGCGATTCGGCTACCCGTAAATTCACTTACCAGGTCACCGACTCTGACACCTATCGCCCCATAGTGCCCGAATCCATGCTGAACGCATATTCGATTCCCGCCCTGCACCAGCATGTACAGCTGTATCGAATCTATGATATCAGCAATATCGCCCTCGGCAACGGCAACCTGCTCGTCAACCTCGGCTGGCAATACAGTCACCGCCGGGAGTTCACCCATCCGTCAGAACCGGGTATCCCGGGGTTGAACCTGCAATTGAACACCTACACCTATGATGTCAAATACAATTTCACCATCGGCCGGGGATATGAAACGACCGTAGGCGTCAACGGCATGTATCAGAACAATGCGCTGGGCTATAGCACCGATTTCCCCATCCCCGCCTATCATCAGTTCGATCTCGGCCCATTCCTGGTAGAAAAGAAAAGCTTCGGCAAGCTGGATCTTCTCGGCGGCATTCGCTTCGATACCCGAAGCTTCTCCGGTCAGTCCGCCTATATCGACAACTCCATTCCCTATTACCCGGTACTCTATAAAGGCCCCGACCCGGCCACGACACCCAATGTTTCCCAACAGTTCGCGGCCTTGAGCAAGACCTTCTCGGGATTTACCGGCAGCCTGGGCGGCACCTATAACATCTCCGACCGGTTCCTGGTCAAAGCGAATATCGCACGCGGCTACCGGGCGCCGAGCATCGCCGAACTTTCCGCCAACGGCCCCGACCCCGGCTCCCAGATCTATCACGTCGGCAACAGCGATTTCAAACCGGAATTCAGCCTACAGACGGACATCGGCGCAGCGCTGACACTGCCTTATCTGACGGCAGATATAAGTTTCTTCGATAACAGCATTCAAAACTACATCTTCCAGGAACAGCTGCTCGATGCCGGCGGCAACGCATTACGCGTAAACCCCGACGGCTCGCCCAACCCCAACGGTCAATACAGCGAGTTCGGCTACGTTCAAAGCAAGGCCCGCATCGACGGCGGCGAGTTTTATCTCGACATCCACCCCGTCCGGTGGCTGCATTTCGAGAACGCACTGACGCTTACCTATGGGACCAATCTCTCGGATAATGGCCATGCCCCCGACAGCCTGAAATACCTGCCCTTTATTCCACCGCTGCATACCCATACGGTGTTACGCGCCGAAGATCACAAAGGTTTCGGGCGGTTCCGGAACGGTTATGTCTTTGTCGGGTTCGATCACTACAATGCTCAAAACCGGTTCTTTGCTGCTTATGGCACGGAAACATCTACGGCCGGCTATAACCTGCTTGGCGCCGGTCTGGGTGTCGACCTCGTCAACGCGGCAGGAAAAAAGATCGTGCAGCTCTTCATAGAAGCCTCCAATCTCGCCAACGTCAACTACCAGTCGAACATGAGCCGGCTCAAGTATTTCGACAACCCCGTGGTACCCGCCGGCATACAACCCGGCATGTTCAATATGGGTCGCAACATCAGCTTCAAGGTGGTGGTGCCGCTGGATTTCTCGCCAAAACAGAAAGCCTCATAATTTTCCCCTATATTGGGGACCATATTTTTTTCGACTATGATTAAGTTCATCCCGCTATCGGTTCTCTGTTTTCTTTTGTTCGCCTGCGCCTCTCACAACGATAGCACCACATCCAGTATCGCCACCGAGACATCCACTCCGGCCATCCCGCAGCTCG
>DASZOW010000613.1:0-3762 GCA_035550615.1 Puia sp. | reverse complement strand
CCGCCACGAATCCCGCGTCCGTCCTCGGCCATCCCCCGGCGGACCCCACCGTCCGCCCGCGACCACCGATCGTATCAAAAACGAACACCTTCGTACATCAGCCTCCAACCAACCCCCTGCCAACCAGTTCCTTACCTCTCTGGCATCGCGATTGCCGCAAAATCCCCAGTCACACAAAACTCATTCGCCAATGCTCCGCAACTACTGGCTCGTCGCCATCCGCAAGCTGCTCCGGTACAAGATCCACAGCATCATCAATATCCTCGGTCTCACCATCGGCATCGCCTCCTGCCTCATCATCTTCCTGCTCACTCGCTTCGAGCTCAGCTATGATACCTTCCATCCGAACAAAGACCGGATGTACCGCGTCGTCGCCACCATGGGCCACGGCAATGTAGTCCGCAACTTCGGCTTCGTGGTCGTCCCCCTGCCCCTGGCCCTCCGCAAAGAGCTGGTCGGATGCGACGACGTCGCCGCATTTTATAATTATAGCGCCAGGATCACCGTCCCGCAGACCGACGGCCGCGAACCGAAAATATTCGACAAACCGGACAGGGGCGTCCCCTCTCCGCTGATCGTCACCGACTCCCAATACTTCGACGTCTTTCATTATCAGTGGCTCGCCGGCAACGCCGCCACCAGCCTCAACAACCCCTTCTCCGTAGTCCTCTCCGAAAAGGAGATGAAAAATTATTTCGGCCCCATCACCCCCGATCAAGCCATCGGCCGCACCGTCATCTATGATGATTCATTGACCACCACCGTCACCGGCATCGTGCGGGACTGGGCCGGCAACACCGACGTCGGGTTCAGAGACTTCATCGGCCTGAGCACCGTCCGCAGCAGCTTCCTCAAAAATGATATCGATATGACCGCCTGGGGCGTGTGGGACTATGACTCCCAGGGCTTCATCAGGCTTGCAAAAAACGTGACGCCGGAGCAGATCGAACGCCAGTTCCCCGCCATCGTAAAAAAATATCTCCATTTCGAGCCCGGCGAGAACATAAAATTGTCCCTGCAGCCGCTCGCCGACATCCATTTCAACAGCAGCTATGAAGACGCCTATTCCAGGAAGGCCCACAAGCCTACCCTGTACGGTCTCATGGGCATCGCCATCTTCATTCTCCTGCTGGCCGCGATCAATTTCATCAACCTCTCGACCGCCCAAAGCCTCCAGCGGACTAAAGAGATCGGTATACGCAAGGTCCTCGGCAGCCGCCGAATAGACATCGTGTTCCAGTTTCTCGGCGAAACCGTCCTGTTCACCCTGCTGGCCGTCGTACTCTCCGTGTTGATCACGCCGATAGCCATTTACCTCCTGCATGATTATCTGCCCTCCGGCCTTCGTCTCGATGCCAGCTGGCCGACCCTGACCTTTCTCGCCCTGATCACCGTCGTCACCGCCCTGCTCGCCGGCTGGTATCCGGCCAGGGTGATCGCCGCCCTACTCCCCGTCCTCAGTCTCAAAGGACAGGCCACTCCAACCCTCACCCCTAACCGCTACGTACATCGCGGTCTCATCGTGTTCCAGTTCACCATCTCCCTCGCTTTCATTATGTGCACGGTGATCGTCGCCCGGCAGTTGCATTACGTCGTCAATACCGATCTCGGGTTCAAGACCGACGCCATCCTCACCATCCATACCTCCGGCGCCTATCCCGCGCAGGACCGCGAAGTGCTGGCCGCCAGGATCCGCGAGATGCCGGAGGTGGATCTCGTTTCCCGCCACATGGAGACCCCCCAGTCCCAACGCCATGGCGGGACCATCCTCATCCACCACGGGCTCACCGAACAGAAGATCACGGCATCCTTTGATATGATCGACACAAACTATCTGCGGCTATTCGGCATCGAGCTCGTCGCCGGCCGGCCCCTGTTCCCGAGCGATACCATAAGAGAATTGCTGATCAATGAGACAGCCGCTCGCGCCCTCGGCTTCGACCATCCCCGGGATGCTCTCGGCGTGACCCTGACCACCGGGATCGCAGGCGCCGGCGGGCCCGTCGTAGGTATCATCCACGACTTCCATGCCCAGTCGCTGCATGAGCCGATCAAACCCTTCTTCATCGGTTCCATGCGCCGGCTCGAACGCAGCATCAGCTTCCGGCTGAAACCCGGAGCCCGCAATCCCGAAGCCGTTCACAACCTCCTGGCCAAGGTGCAAAAGCTCTGGCATGCCACCTATCCCAACGAGAAATTCAAATACAGCTTCTTCGACGACACCATCGCCCACCTGTATTCGCGGGAACGGCAGATCTCCAACCTCCTGCGTCTGGCCATGGTCATCGCAATTGCCATTTCGTGCATGGGCCTGCTGGGTCTCGCCACCTTCGCCGCCGAGCAGCGCAGCAAGGAGATCAGTATCCGTAAAGTGTTGGGAGCAAGTGTAGGCCGCATCGTCGCCCTGCTGACGACAACATTCCTCTGGCCCGTAGCGCTGGCCATCGTCATCGCCACGCCTGTCGCCTGGTATTTTATGCGGAATTGGTTGCAGAGCTTTGTCTACCGGACCACGATCCCCTGGTGGATCTTCGCCTGCTGCGGCCTGGCCGCGGTCGCGATCGCCCTATTCACCGTCGGCTTCCAGGCCCTCCGCGCGGCCACCGCCAATCCCGTCGAAAAGCTGCGCTCGGAATAGTCCGCCATCCCCCGCCCCGCGCTTTGATCTGCCCCCGGCGCCCCTAGCCCCGCTGCCCGCGCCCTGTGCGCCCGAACCACCCCGGCGTCCATCCCAACGCCGGCCCCGCGCTGCGTCCACCTGAACCGGCCCGTGCCCAGCGCCCTGCGAAATGTCACTTTAGGGGCTGTCTGTGCATACCCCCCGAGTAATCACCCGTCCTAACCTCTTAACAACCAAGGCATTTCTATTTAAATAAATATCTTTCCCGCAAAGACGATTTTCGTCTTTTGGTCTTCCCATCAAAGACATTCTTGTCAGCAATCAGGAAGGTTGGATTATTACTTCTGACGAAGAAGAAGAGCTTAACGTCCAGGGAATACATATCTCGGTGAAACCCGCCTGGAAATGGATGATAACACAGAACCCTTAAGCGCCCCGCCGCCCCCGCGCTTCCGCCCGTCTGCCCTGCCGCGCCCCCGCGCCCCTACCGCTTCAACCACCTCTCCGGATCCAAATTCCGGCTCCTATCATCACTCAGCACAAATTCCAGCTGCCCGATCTCCCCGACCCGGCCGATGATCTGCCCCGTGCCGACGTGTTCCCCCTTGGTCACCGAAACCGTACTCAGATTGCTATAGGTAGTAAAATACTTGCCATGCCGGATCATCACCGCCTGCACATCGCCGATATTCATGATCGCCTGCACCTCGCCCTCGAAAACCGCTTTGACCGCCGCGCCCGTCTGCACATCGATCGTCACCCCCGCATTATCATGCCATATCCCCTTGATGTATTCATGCCGCCCAAAGGACATTGAAACCGTACCGTTCACCGGCCACGGCAGCCTCCCCCTGTTCTTCTCGAAATCCCCCGTCAGGTGCATATCCGCATCGCTTGCAAAGACCGTCTTCGACGCGTTCTTCATCGTGCTCAGCGTAGCCGGCGCCACCGCCGCTTCCTCCTCGGCCGGCCGGGCATTGGCCTTCGCAGCATTTGCCGCAGCAACACGATCCGCCGCCGCCTTATCGGCCGCACTCTTGCGGGCAGCCTCTTTTCGCGCAAGCTCCGTCGCGCGCCGGATCGCCGCCAGTATCGCGCCTTCCAGCTTGGCATCCTGCCGTTGTTTGGCGACCATCTCCTTT
>DASZOW010000612.1:0-9200 GCA_035550615.1 Puia sp. | reverse complement strand
GGAGGCGGTGGCGGCGGTTGCTTGCGCGGAGGCGGGCGGTTGCGTGATGGCTGAGCCGGCAATGGGCACATCCTTATTGAAGATCTCGAACCGGGTGATCACCAGCGGCGCCTGGTGGTCCTGCAACCTGATGCTATCGGGATTGAATTCGTTAAAGCCGTTGACGCCGCCGAAGAACATCGCCCCATCCGACGCGGTGGTACAGGCATGGGCCTTGAATTCATTGGACTGAAGCCCGTCGGCCTCGGAGAAATTGTGAAATGTTCCGCGAACGGGATCGAACATGGACAAGCCATTGTTGGTACTGATCCAGTACTGTCCGTGGTCGTCCTCCTGGATACCGAAGATGACATCGTTCGGCAGCCCGTCCTTGATATAATAGTTCGTAAAATGCCCCGTAGGCAGATTCAGGCAGCTCAGACCCACGCTGGTGCAGATCCACAGCTGGCGGTGATGGTCCTCATACAGATAATTTACGGAGTTATCGCTCAGGCTGTTCTTGCCCGCGGCATGGGTGTAATGAATGAAGTTGCCGGTCCTGGCATCCAGGTGATCGACCCCGCCGTCGAAGGTGCCTACCCATAGATCGCCATGTGAGTCTACGAGAAGGGAGTGGACCCGATCGCTACTGAGGCTCTTGGGATTCGCCGGGTCGTGTTTATAATGTGCGAATGTTTGGGTTCTTCTATCATAGCGGTCCAATCCGGAACCGTAGGTCCCGATCCAAAGATTCCTTTCCGGGTCTTCTGCGATGGCATAGACATTATTCCCGCTGAGACTGGCGGGATTGCCGGGTTGATGATGGAATTGCCGGAAGCCGGTTCGGTTCTTATCGATGATGGTAAGCCCATCTCCCCACATCCCGACCCAGAGGTCCTGGTTGTCGTCCTCGTGTACCGCGAGTACGTAGTCGCCGCCCAGGCTGTGGCGGGGGTTCCTGGGGTCGTGGCGATAGTGGGTAAAGATGCCCGTTTTTCGATCGAGCCGGTCGAGGCCGCCGCCGTCGGTGCCGATCCAGAGGTCTTTAAGGTGGTCTTCGTGGATGGTGAGGATCGTGTTATTGGCGAGGCTTTGCGGCGAGCTGTTATGGCTGTAGAGGCGGAACTGTTTATTGGCTTTGCTGTAAAGATTGATCCCGCCGCTGTAGGTGCCGACCCACATATTGCCCTGGGGGTCGCGATAGAGGCTGTGGATCGAGTTGTTGTTGAGGCTGTTGATGTCGACCTCGTCCTTTTTGTAGACCTGGAAGCGATGTTTTGCGACATCGAGAATATTGAGGCCGCCGTTGTCGGTGCCGACCCAGAGGTTGCCGTCCTCGTCGCTCGAAAGAGACATCAGCACGTTGTTCGAAAGGCTGTGCGGGTCGTCGGGGTCGTGGCGGAAATGTTTGAATGTTGTTTTGGCGGCAGGGATAAGCAGGTCGAGGCCGCCGCCCTGGGTGGCGATCCAGAGGTGGTGGTACTGGTCTTCGTAGATCTTCTCGGTGAAATCGGCGGCCAGGGATGTCGTGTCGTTGGGGTTATGGCGGAAGGAATGGAAGATAGCGGACTTTGCGGGAGGCAGCCCGGGGGCGGGCGATTGGTTTTGGCCGGATTGGCCCGGATCGTAGACATCGAGCCCGCCGCTGGTTGTGCCCAGCCAGATGCGATGCCGATAATCTTCTGCGATGGTCTTGACGTCGTTGTCGCTAAGGCTGGTAGGGTTGCGGGGGTCGTGCGAATAGTTGTGCACTGCGCCGGTCACCGGGTCGAGGACGTCGACGCCGCCGCCGTTGGTGCCGATCCAGATGTTTCCCCGGTGGTCCTGCATGACGTCGTTGATGAATTTCGTGTAGGCGTTGGTGGAGTAGTGGATAAACCGGTCTTTGAGATGGTTGTACCGGTTGACGCCGCCGCCCCAGGTGGCGATCCAGAGATCGCCGTTCTTGTCTTCGGTGATATCGGTGATGAAATTATCGCTGATGGATTTCGGGTCGCCGGGGGTGTTTTTATAGACGGTGAATTCATATCCGTCGTAGCGATCCAGCCCATCGCGGGTGCCGAACCACATGAAGCCGCGGCTGTCCTGCAAGATGCAGGTGATATTGCTTTGCGAGAGGCCGGCCTCGGTGCCGAGGTGGTCGAAACGCAGAGTTAATGGCTGGGCATGGGTGTTCATGAGCCATAATAGGGACAGCCAGGTTAGGATTAGAGGACGTAAATATGGCATAGCGGTCATATCTAACGCGGCGGGGCCTTTTTAGCGTATCGGGACGACGGTTTTTTACTAAAATTTTTGAGGGATTTTAGCGCGGAAGGCGGATTTGGCCATTAGGCGGGGAGGTTGCGGCGGGGTGGCGGGGGCGGCTGGAACGTGGCGCGGGGTGTGAGCGAAGGGGTTCTTTGTGGGCGCTAAAAAAAATCAACCCCTGTAGAAACAGGGGTCGTAACCAAAACTAACTGCTTATGAGAAAATTGACTGCTTGTGTAAGTCGAATGATCTTGCGATCTATAATATAACAAAGGTACGTGGGGTTGGTTTTAAAAGATGCCCCACGAATGTTAAAAGCGGTGTTAAAAGAATTTTTTTTCGAGCGAGCAGGGGTGATCTTGTTTTCGCTGTTTTTAAAAAAAATAAACCCCTGTAGAAACAGGGGTCGTAACCAAAACTAACTGCTTATGAGAAAATTGACTGCTTGTGAGAAAGTTCAAATCTTTTTATTTCTTTGGAAATTCGTTCTTGTTTTTCCGTTTTGTTTTCTGATACAAAGATACGATGGTTTTGGGCTTTGCGGTGTTTCAGTAGTGTTAAACTGACACTAATAAAACGTTAATTGGATTTCTGCTTTTCGCCGGCGTCGGGTTGTGCTTCAACCCATGCGCGAATCTTGTGGTCGCTGCCCGGATGAATGGGTGCGCCGTCGTTATTGCTTTCGTGTTTTTTGCCTGTGACCTGATCGTTTATCTGCTGCTGCGGGTTCGACGCAGATGGTTGATCGGTTTTATTCTGCTGTTGATCGTAGTTCTTTTGATCGTTCCCTGGTTTCTTTGCTTGCTGTTTCATGATCACGATTTATGTATATGCCCATAAAATCGTGCCAGCATAAGTTGAATGCAATGGCTTGCGGGCAGTGGATGTCACCTGATGATGTAGGCTGGAGTGTTAGGAGGAATTTTGTATAGCAGGAAGCAGGGGTAAGATCACCACAGTTTTCATACAGTATTTTGACTGCGGTTTGGGCGGATTTTGGTTTTTGATTGATAATGAATTATATATTAGGGTATTTGATAAACGACGGAGTTTTGTCTTTTCGTGGTATGATTTTTTAGGGAATATGGGTTGGAACGTGCACGTTTGACTCCGTTTTTAAATCCAAATCGACCCTTAGAATCAACGTGAGCTCGGGATCTTATCCAATCGCTGGGAGAGAGAGGCAACCCCAGCGGCGGGGGACCCTGTGAAACAAAATCCGGTATTGTCAGATAAACACAAGGGACCTTCGGAGGTATTCGGAGGTCCTTACTTTCTGAGGAGCGCTTCCGGTGCGCCGGCGAGTTTGATGGAAATTTAATGCGGGCGAAAAGAGCCGCTAACATATTGGGCGTAACTATTTTACGTCATGGCTGCGGGGGTTTTTGATAAAAAATCGTTTTCAGGGTGTTTTATATGTAGGATTTTCAATAGTTTTACTAAGAATTATGTGAATCCTTGTTAGAAAATATAAAGCTGTTCCACCAACTTTGCGGGCCCAATCAGCGGGTCCGCTTTTTTTTTGGGGGGGGGGTGATGAAGATCTTTGGCGGGGGCGCCCCGTTGCGGTGGTGATGAAGATCTTTTGCGAGGCGGGCCTCCGAGCGGGGTGCGCAGGGTTACTGCCGATGAACGGAGCGTCGCAACGGCTGCGCAATCACTGCGGTAAAGGCTGACCTACACGAGACACTCACTCCTTTCTTACATTTCTCACGATCTTGGATGAACGAAGATGGCCGCGGGGCGGGGGCATTGGCTTTGGCGAAGATGCACGGATGCGGCATGGCAGGCATTGGCGTTGATGAAGGGACATGGCGCAGATTTGGGCGGGACAGGGTGCAGGCAGGCAGGTAGCGGGACAGGCACGATAGCGGGCAGCAGGGGCGGGACAAAAAAAACCCGCTGAGGCGACTGCAGCGGGTCTTGAATGAAAAGGGGATAGGCTAGGTTTGGCCGGTATTGCCGGGCCGCGAGGCGAGGCAAGGCAAGGTCTATTCGGACAAGAAGCGAATAGTGAAGCTACCATCTTCGAGGTAGTAGTAACTTTTTCGGGACCGTGAGTAGACGACAGGCGCTCCAAATTCTTTCATGAGGCGGATGTACTCGTACATGCTGCGTTCTGACATTCCGATCTTTTCGGCGAGCTCGGACGGTGTGCCGGTGCCTTTGATGCGGATCAGATGATCGATGCGATTCAATCGCTGGAAGATCTCTTTCTGCATAGCGATAAGGTTTTTTAGGTTGTGGTAAACTAATTTTATGAAAGGTAAAACGGTCCCCGCAAATAATTGCTAAGTTTGTTGTATGTTAAATATTTTTTATAAAAACAACTACATGAAAACACTCAGAAATCAGTCGTTTTTCGTACTAGCCGCTCTCGTGACGGCTACTACTTGCTGCGCGCAAACGGCGGAAGATATAGTCGCCAAAAATCTGGCCGCAGTCGGTGGCAAGGACGTCATCAACGCCACGAAATCGGTGGTCATCACCACCAACCTGGAGGTCATGGGAAACGAGGTTCCCAGCACCACCACTGTCGTTACGGGCAAGGGTTTTAAGAATGAAACGGAATTCAACGGCACGAAGATCGTCCAGTGCGTCAGCGATCACGGCGGCTGGTCTATCAATCCGATGACCGGTGCATCCACGGCCACCGCGATGAGCGATGAAGACGTCAAAGCGGCACAGACGCAACTCTACCCGGTTCCGCTCGCCAACTACACGGCTAATGGCGGCAAGGTCGAACTCCTCGGCGACGACACGGCAGACTTCAAGGTGAAGCTCACCACCAACACGCCGCTCGCGGTTACCTATTACATTAACAAGAAGACCTATCTCATCGACAAGGCCGACATCCACACCACCGCACAAGGCCAGCAGATCGATGCGACTGCGGTGTTCTCGGATTACAGAAAGGTGGATAATGGGTTACTGATACCCTTTAAGGTGGAAAGGGACATGCCGCAGTATTCGCTGAGCTTTAACGTACAGAAAGTAGAGGTAAATAAAGACATCGATCCGGCGGTTTTCGAGATGCCGAAATAGAACGCCCCGGGGGCGATCAAATATAAAATTGCGAAAGGGGCTCAGCGCCCCTTTCTTCTTTGTTGTATGTTTAGTTATCGACTCAGTTTTTTTTCTTCAACGACTGACCAGGCGGTAATTTTTGAATGACATGATCTGGCGGCCGCCGAGGAAGGTTTGTTCGATGAAGGTGAGGAGGCGGTACTTGAATCTTTCGTGCTTATGGCGGATGGGGGGTTTGTGGCGGCGGCGCTCGAGCTGGTCGGCCCAGTTAAACAGCCTGATGCGTTCCTGCATGACCGCGGGATGGGTGTCCTGGAAGATGCTCAACTGGTTGAGATTGCCGAAGTCGAACTCGTCTTGTTCCTGGCGGAAACATTCTTCGGCTCTTACGGTCCCGGCGTGAATGGTGATGAAGGCCTTCCTTTTCTTCTGCATGTAATGCGGCGGGCGGACCCACCCATAGTGATTGATATAGGCGTCGACGCGGGCGACCTTGAGCTTGTAGGTGCCGCGTTTCTCGCGGTAATGGATGCCATCGAATCCGGGGATACGGCGGAAGCTCTGCGCGGACTCCCAGGAATGAATGTCTTTGTCGTTCCGGATGATCCGGATCTCGTTGGCATACCAGGCGTGGGAGGTGATGTAATGATCATAGTCTCCCCAGAAGTGGCGGTATTTGAACAGGATGCCTTCGACCGTGGTATCGTGGAGCAGCTCCTGGCAGCGTTGTTTGATCCTGGGCAGGTCGTCTTCGTGCACGACCTCGTCGCTCTGGACGTAAAAAAGCCAGTCGCCGGTGCAGGCGGCCCTGGCGATATCGGTTTGATGGGCGTGTTCCATCCCGCGTGGATATCTTTCGAGATCCCAGACGGTGTTGATGATCCTGATCTTGTCGGAGCCTATGCTGAGGATCTCCTGTAGCGTTTGGTCGTCGGGGTCGCAGTCGCCGAGGGCTACCACGAACTCGTCGCAAATAGGAAGGATGCTCGCGATCGCCTGTTTGATAGGATAATAAAGTTTGGTGGCGTTACGCACCATAGTAAATCCGCTGATAGTCATGGGTCAGTTATTTGCAATTTTACTATGAGATAATTACTTTTTTTGGGTTTGGGGATAGATTTTTTTTCGGGATAAGGTCTTGGCGATTTTCGCCGGCTTGGTCTTGCCGCCTCACTCTTGCAAGTTCTGTGCTACAGTTTTTGGCTTAACGCCTTGACCTGTCTTTGGTCAATAACGCTGCGCGCCGGAATTACTTGCGTTGCTCTACTCAAACGTAAATATAGACGGACAATTACCATGCTTAGTTGGACTGGAAAGATTAAGAGAAGATTAAACGCTGATAAGCGGGGATTTGTATGGGCTTCAACGGTTTATCCTGTTGATAACCGGTAATTGGCGGGTTGACAGGCGAAAGTTGCCGGTAAATGGGGGATTAAAATAAAGTTAAAATTTGCCGGGGGCGGGAGAATTGGGTGCGGAAGGGTGGTTGGGGGGCGGCAGGCGGCATGAAGGCGGGAGGCCTGAGGCGGCAGGCAGCGGCGCGGGATAGCTGGGCGATTAGGCGATTGGGATCGGGTGGGCATGGACGGTCGGGCTATTGGGCGATCGGGCTTCGGTTCGCTGCGCTTATTCTGCGGCCAGGGAGGCTTCGGATGGACTCGGCGGGGGTATAGGGATTTTCGGCTCGGAGTTGCCGGGTTTACGGGAGAATTTTCATGGTTATCAGAGGACAATTCCTATGTGGATAAGCTGGCTTTGGTACCGTTTTTGGTCCTTTATGGGTGTAGGGCGAGTTTTGGGGACGCCTATCAGACCATTGCCATTAAACCTTTTCATGTGCGGGACGCGGTTGTTCGCGGAACGCAGTTGTCCTTGAAGCCGCGAAATGCGGTTGTCCATTAAGCAGTAAATCCGTTCTTATGAGAAAAACGATCGTCATCAACACGCTCCTTATCCTTGGTTATTATTTCGTGTTGCAGCTGTTGATCTGGGTCTCGATGGTATTGCGGTAAAACCGAATACTGTTGCGGCTTGTCCTGGTGCCTGAACCTGTCGCAAGGTTTTTTGCAGTCATTAACCGAATCTCGCCATGGAGGCGAGTGCCTATTGCACCCAAATGACATATACCTGTCGTAAGGTCGATGTTGCCTGCGGCGAGGGAGGTGGTCGCCGCCTACCCCCGCCGCTTTTTTTATTCCTCCTCTCCCTTCAGCAGATCGGGGCGCCGCTCGCGGGTACGCTGGAGGGATTGCTCATGCCGCCACTCTTCGATCTTCCGGGGGTCGCCGCTTAGCAGGATCCCGGGCACGCCCATGCCGCGCCATTCGGCAGGCCGGGTATAGACGGGCGGCGCGAGCAGGTCATCCTGAAAGGAATCGAACAAGGCGGACGTCTCATCGTTCAGTACTCCGGGAATAAGCCGGCCGATGGCATCCACGAGCACCGCCGCCGCCAGCTCGCCGCCACTCAACACATAATCGCCGATCGACAGCTCCATCGTCACATAACGATCGCGGATACGCTGGTCGATACCTTTATAGTGCCCGCAGATGAGGAGGAGATTGGTCTTTAGCGAAAGGGCGTTGGAAATTCTCTGGTCGAGGCGGCGGCCGTCGGGCGTCAGATAGATGATCTCGTCGTACGGCGTCTCTTTTTGCAAACTTTCGATAGCCATGGCCAGGGGCTCGGGCATCATCACCATCCCCGCACCGCCGCCATACTGGTAATCGTCGACCTGGCCATACTCGTTGACCGCCCACTGACGCAGGTGGTGGACGCGGATCCCGAGAAGTCCCTTGTCCCGGGCTCTTTTAAGGATGGAATGGCTGAACGGCGATTCCAACAGCTCCGGTAATACGCTCAAGATATCAATCCTCATCATGCTGCAAACGTACTATAAAATATTTCGATCCGGCCTAGTAAAAATGGATCGTCTGGCCGTATAGATATTAGGAAAACGCGGATGCGTTTTTGTCCGTCAGGACAGAAATTAGCGATTTGCCGGGAATGCGCTAGTTTTTTTGGAAGCGGATTTCCGGCATCATACGCCGTTCGGAAAATTCAGGCGTAACCTTCAAAGTGCGATGCGGGGCCTTCTTTCCCGATCTTGACCATTAAACCTCCTGCAACAAATTCCGATCGCGGAATGGGCGGACTCCTTATCTGTTCTATTAAACTTTAAACTCCATGAATCAAAAGCACGAAGAAGGCCTTTCTACAGAACAATTTACTATCCTGTTCCAATCTGCTTACAACGACCACGGCAGAAAGCTGCGGTATTATGCAAAGAAGTTCACGAACAACGCGCATGACGCGGAAGACATCGTGGCGACGCTTTTTGCGGATCTGTGGGCAAAGGGCGCAGCCTTCGACAGCGATAAGCTGAAGTGGCCTTATCTGCAAAAGGCCGTTCATAACGCCTGTATAGATCATCTGATTCGCAAAAGTCGGCTGGAATTCTTCGACACCTACAAACAGGAGATGCATCCGACGGTGGCGGGCGCCATTCCGAGCCATGAAGAGGACGTGATCCGAACAGAAGTGGTTGCGCAGATCGAGGAGCTGATCGACAAGCTGCCGCCGCAAACGCGGCGGATCATCCGCAAACTGTACTACGAGGGCATGGAACCGGGCGAGGCTGCCGACGATATGCGGCTGGCGCTCTCCACTATATATAACAGCCGGCGCAGTGCTTTCGGGTTGTTGCTGGCGCTGTTGCGGCGACGGAATATCCGCGTCTGGTTTTGTCTGACGCTTTTATTTTTCGGCAGCAGGAATTGACTATCAATGAAAGACCAGGAACACTACTCGCGGATGTCGAGATTGATCGTACGCTATCTGACCGGCGATCTCAGCGCGGCGGAACTACAAGAGCTCGAGAACTGGGTCAACGCCTCCGACGATCATCTGCACATGATGGCCGACTTCGGCAGTATCTGCTGGCA
>DASZOW010000611.1:0-6905 GCA_035550615.1 Puia sp. | reverse complement strand
CGGCAACCGCTTCATTCCCCGGGCTCGCCGCCCCCGCGCCTGCGGCTCCCACCGCTACCGTAGAATTCGTCAATATCACCCCATCCGCCGTCGTCGAGTAATAAAGCATCCACGGAAAATCCCGGGTATTCCGCTGCACCGTCTCCATCGTCCGCCTGATCGCCTCGGCATAGGCCCCGCAATCCGTGAGACTCTTCGCAAGTTCTGTAAGCGTCTGCAGCTGCCGTTCGCTGAGGATGCGTTCCGTATCGTCGACATTGAAACAGATCATTCCGGCCGTGCCGCCGTCGTCGCCGGGGATGGGTGTGTAGCTGAAGGTATAGTAGGTCTCTTCCGGATAACCGTTCCGCTGCATGATGAGCAGTTGCGACTCCACGTAGGTTCCTTCGTCGTCTTCCATGACCGTCCGCAGCATCGGCCCGATCTCGCGCCAGATGTCTTTCCAGACAATGGATGCCGGTCTTCCAAGCGCCGTCGGATGCTTTCCCCCGACGATGGCCTTGTAAGGGTCGTTGTAAAGTTTGATCAGCTCTTTGCCCCAGCCGATCCATATCGGCTGCCGGCTGGCTAGCATGATGCGGACACAAGTGCGCAGGCTCTGCGGCCAGGTCTCCACCGGTCCGAGGGGCGACGCCGCCCAGTCATATTCACGGATACGCTGACCCATCTCACCACCGCCGGACAAGAATTCAGGGATTGCCGATTTAAGCTCCATAGAGGATAGACCCGAATTTAGGGGTACGTGCCTTATCTACAAAAAGAAGGCCACCTTCCCTATGCCAACCGCCGCCACCCTGCTCTGCCATCCCGCCGAAAACCGATCCCGCTCCCCTGCCAACCGCCGCGAAAACCGCCTGCTCCCAGCGAAAGCCGCCCGTCCCCGGCAGCCCCCGGGCCCCAAAAAACAAACCCGGCCTTGCGGGCCGGGCTCTCGATATAGGCTATAGGTCTGTATAATCTATTTCCGTTTCGGATAATTCATCAGCACCATCTCCACCCGCCGGTTCTGCGCCATCCCTTCCGGCGTCGTGTTCGGCGCCAGCGGCTTCGCCTTGCCGTATCCTTTATAATCCATCCGCGCCGGCGCAATGCCTTTCTTGACCAGGTAGTGGTACACACTCCGCGCCCGGCGCGTTGAAAGCGCCATCTCCCTGGCGTCGGGGCCTTCGCTATCCGTATGCCCTTCGATCCGCAGCCGCAGCGTCGTATCGGATTTCAGGATCTCGACCACCCGGTTCAGCTCGTTGAAAGAGATCGTCTCTATCGTCGCCTTGGCCCGCACAAAGAATACCCGGTCCGCGGCCCGGTTGACCCGGTTGACCAGTTCGGCGCTTATCGGCGGACAGCCATAATTGCTCTTCAAGCCCTTGACCAGCGGGCAGCGGTCGTCGTCGTCGTTGACGCTGTCGCCGTCCGTATCCGGGGCGGGGCAGCCCTGGAAGTTCACCGAGCCTTTGACGCCGGGACATTTGTCTTTGTTGTTGGGTACGCCGTCGCCATCGTTGTCAGGACACCCAAAGAGAGGTATCGGCCCGGCGCTGTCGGGGCACTGGTCTTTCGAGTCGACAACCCCGTCGCCATCCCGGTCGTCGATGAGGTTCTTGTCGCGGTATACCGTATCCGAGAGCGTCGGTTTCCTGTGCGAAGCCGGCCGGAAGATGGGTATCGTCAGCCCGATATGCGCATCGGCCGCCTGGATCCGCTGTTTCAGCATGCTGGAAAGGACGCTGCCGCTGCCGACAAAAAGCGGCCCGATCCGGACACCCGCGCCCCAGTTTAGCTGTCCATTGGCGCTGTAAGATACAGGTGAGTAAATACTTACCCACTTTTTCTCCAATCTGGGGGTCGCCGTCAGCGTCGTCACATAGTTGGGGCTCATGGGGTTGGTCGTAGCCAGCATGTTCATCAGCACGTCCGCGTTGATATAAAGCCGTTTGTAAATTTCATAGTCGATGTTCACATGAAACGCCGTCGGCAGGCTGACCTTACTCGCCTTCGCTAGCCCCTTCGAGGTGATCAGTCCATCCGTTTGAAGCCGGTTGATATAGTCGTTCACCGATTCGCCCGCGAGTTTCGCGAACTCCTGCGTATTCTGGCCGGTGGCGGAAAGAGTATATTGCTGACTGTTCACCGAGTTCGTATAGTTCACCGAGCCGATATCCGTAATGGACAGGCCCACCCTGAACTTCTCGACGTTCGGATCGGCGCCTTTGTATTCATAGGCGAAACCGATGTCGAAACCCAGGCCCCTGCCGGCTTTTTTGTTGATGATGTTGGAGATGGAGGTGCCGTTGCCCGCGTTGTCCAGGTTGCCGCTATATTGTGCAGTCACATCGCCCTGGATGTTCAGGATCTGGTTGCTCGCGTCGATGTCCATGACCAATGGTCCGGACGCCATGCTGCCGTAGGCGAGGCCAAGGATATATTTACCCGTGATGCCCAGCTTGAATTCATTGTGGTCGTCGCGGAAAAGCACGCGGCCGTAGGAAAGACCCGCTTCCGCGAAAGCATTGGCCTTGACCTGGAGGCTGCGGTTCTCGATGTTGATGTTGTAGAAATTGGGGTCTGCGATGCCCGTGAGCCGGAACAGCGGATCGCCCATGTTGTATTCGTTGCCGATCACCCGAAGCCTGGTCGTCAGCCCGATCGCATCCTTGGAGGTCAGCGTTATCGTGGCGGAAGGCCCCAGGATATCCAGGTTCGTATACATGTATTTGTAGTCCGTGTTGGAGCTCTTGTAGAAACCGTCGCCTTCGTTGAGATGCGAGAACTTAAAACCGAAAAGCCGGCTGCGGTCCATCTCGTAGGCATTGTTACCCGCGAGGGCGCTGATAGAAAAGAGATTGACGTTCACCTTGTACTTGTTATCGGCCAGGTTTGCCGGGTTGAGGATCATCCCGTTGACGCCGGAGTAATTGTCATAGCCGTACCCGATAAAACTTTGGGAAAAAGCAGTTAGGCGATAAGCTGTCAATAAGAGGAAGAGAGCCACGCTCTTGTTGATCATAACATACGGTTCTTGGTTATTGAATAGGAATTGGATCGGACTTCTCCGGTGGATAACGGAGATTTACGAGCTTTATTGTTCGTCCTTCCCCCAACCCCCACTTACCCCAAGCCCCGCCCATGGCTCTAATCGTCCGGTGCCTATGGCTCACTCCCCGCACCACGGCTGCTGCCAGCCTATCTCGGCTTGCTCAACGCATCCACATTCACCGTCCCGTTAACCTGGACCTTAGTGATAGTAACTTTCCCCAGTCCGCCGATGGTGACGGCGTATGGCAGCACATAACCGCCCGGGATCGCCCGCCAGTCGTCCAGGCCGATCTGCACCATCCCATCCACATTCCCGTTCCAGCCCCCGCTGCTCCCGCCGCCGCCTACGATGCCGCCGCCATGCCGTTCCTCTTTGCGGAGGTACCAGCTTTGCCGGTCTACCCAGTACAGGATCGATTCGTGGTTGGGGAACCAGACCCGGAGCTTGAAACAGGGACGGCCGTCTAATGTGTCGACGCCGATCTTCTCGATCTTATTGCCTTTCTGGTTGTAGTCGATGAATACGCCCGCCGGATCGATCTCCGTTTGCAGCGCCTTCAGCTGTTCCGCTTCGAGGGCCTTGAAGACGCCGCCCGTACGCGGGCTCGAGATCCAGCCTTGCCGCGGGGTCACGATGACGACGACATTGCCTACGCCGTAGTCGATCTCCTGCCGGTATAGCCGGTCGAAGACCCGCCATATCCGCATCTTGACTTCGGAGCCGTTAGCCATTACGCATGTGCCTTCCTGGTAGAGCGAGTTGATCGATTGAAGTTTTTCCTTGCCGCCCAGTGCCTGGATCAGATGCGACACGATCTGGTCAGCGTTCTGAGCATGTACAGCAACGTTAGAGAAGATGATTAGGGATAAAGAGGTTACAAGGATACGATACATAGAAACAATTGGCAATTGCCAAATTTAATGTTATTTCGTACTCAAATACAAGTCACAAGATGCAAATTCGAGGCCATCTGGTCAACATATTCGAACAAAAGATCGATCCGGTCGAAATCCTGATCCAGGAAGGTATCATCACGAAGATCACGCCGATCGATGCAGCAGCGGCAAGCATCATTCCTCCCGTTGACAATGCCGGGGCCGATACCGCTGCATCTCCCCACGGCGGCTCACCCTCGCCCGATAACGCCGGATCTCCGAACGCCTCAGCGGCCCCAGGTCTATCCGCGCCGGACCTTTCCGGAACCACGGGTCCATATATCCTCCCCGGCTTCGTCGACGCCCACGTCCACATCGAAAGTTCCCTGCTCATCCCATCCGAATTCGCGCGCATGGCCGTCGTACATGGGACCATAGCCACCGTCAGCGATCCGCACGAGATCGCCAACGTCTGCGGGCTCGAGGGCATAGAATTTATGATCCGTAACGGCAATTCTGTACCCTTTTATTTCAATTTCGGCGCGCCCAGCTGCGTTCCCGCTACCCAATTCGAAACCGCCGGCGCCACGCTCGACGCCAAAGCCGTTACGTCCCTGCTGGAAAGAAAAGACATCAAGTACCTCAGCGAAATGATGAATTTCCCCGGCGTGCTGCACAAAGATCCCGAGGTCATGGCCAAGATCGCCGCCGCCGCGCGGTTAGGCAAGCCCGTTGACGGTCACGCCCCCGGCCTGCGTGGTGAGGAGGCCCGTCAGTACATCGATGCCGGCATCAGCACCGATCATGAGTGCTTCACGGCGGAGGAAGCCCTCGATAAGCTCAGGGCCGGGATGCATATCCTGATCAGGGAAGGCAGTGCCGCGAGAAACTTCGAGGCCCTGATCCCACTGTTGAATGATTACCCCGGGAAGATAATGTTCTGCAGCGACGACAAGCATCCCGACAGCCTGCTCGTTGGCCACATCAATGCCCTCTGCGCCCGTGCCGTCGCCAAAGGCATCGATCTCTTCAAGGTGCTGCGGGCCGCATGTCTCAATCCCGTGGAGCATTACAAGCTGGAGCACGGGCTGGTCCGAACCGGCGATCCGGCCGATTTTATCATCGTCGAGGATCTCGTCAACTTCCGCGTCCTTCAGACCTATGTCCGGGGGCAGTGTGTCGCGGCCAACGGCGTCACCCGGATAGCCTCGAGCCATCTCGTAGCGTCCAGCGCCACCCCGACCACCACCACTTCGCTGCTCACCGCTTCGCCCGTAAACAATTTCAAGGCCGAGCCCCGCCAGGCCGAAGATTTCGCCTATCCCCTCGACAAATGGGGGGAACAGGAGAATGTCGAGCAGGTGTATTGTATCGAGGCGTTGGATGGCCAGCTGATCACCAATAAGCTGATCGTTCCCGTGGCCGATGCCAATCCCCAAAACGGCCGGCTGCACAGCAACTCCGAAAAAGATCTCCTCAAGATCGTCGTCGTCAATCGCTACAATCCCGCGCCCGTCGCCAAGTCGTTCATCAGGAATTTCGGCCTTAAGCGCGGCGCCATCGCCTCTTCCGTGGCCCATGACAGCCACAATATCGTCGCCGTAGGCGTCGACGACGAGAGCATCTGCCGCGCGGTCAACCTGGTCATCGCCCAAAAAGGCGGCCTTAGCTGTGTCGACCCTGCCGCGGAAGCCTCTACCCTCCTGCTCCCCCTGCCCGTCGGCGGCCTGATGAGCCTGGACGACGCCTACCACGTCGCCGAATCCTATACCGCCATCGACAATATGGCCAAAGACCTCGGCTCGAGCCTCGCCGCGCCATTCATGACCTTGTCGTTCATGGCATTACTCGTGATCCCGCATCTCAAGTTGGGCGACATGGGCCTGTTCGACGGCGACAAATTCGCCCTGATATAATGTACCGCCCCGCGGCGTTTCCCCACCCGGCAGCCCTCGCCTTCCTGCCCCGCGGCCTCGCGCTCTCGCGGCCCTCGTCCCATCCGCGGCCCCACCTGCCGCGATTCCCGCACGCGCCACCTCGTCAAGCCCGGCCCCGCGGCGCATGCGTCGCCTCCCCCGCCTGCCGGAAAACTCCCCTATGGAAAACCCCGAAAACCCTATCTTTAAAAAAACCATCCCATGTTCGGCATCACCACGAAACTCGCCCTCCGCCAGCTCGCGAAGAACAAAACCTTTACCCTGCTCAACATCCTCGGCCTGACCCTGGGACTGACCACCTTCCTGCTGATCACCCTTTATCTCAAAGACGAGCTCAGCTTCGATCGGTATAACAAGAACGCCGACCGCATCGTCCGCATCAACTCCGATCTGCTCAATGACGGCAAGACGACCTCCTTTGCCGACGCGGCCCCGCCCGTAGCCCAGACCCTGCGAACCCATTACCCCGAGGTCGAGGCCACGGCCCGCATCTGTCCCGAACAGGGCGTCCGTTTCCGCCACGGCAATGACGACATCACGGAAAGATATGTAGCCACCGTCGACCCCGATTTCTTCCGCATCTTCACGCTGCCCGCCATTCAAGGCGATCCCGTCCGGGGCCTCGACCGCCCGCAAACCCTCGTCCTCACCTCCTCCGCCGCGCTAAGATTTTTTGCCACCACCCACTGCCTCAACCGCACCCTCATCCGCACCGACGACAGCAACAAACTTTACACCGTCGTCGCGGTCATCGAGGACGTACCCGCCCAAAGCAGCTTTAAAGCCGACGTGTTCCTCACCATTCGCGGCAACCCGATCCTCGGGCAGAATCACAATTTCTACTCCCTGTTTCCCATGGCCACCTTTGTGGAGCTAAGGACCTCCGCCGACAAAGCCCCCTTCGACAAAAAACTCGCCGGCTTCATGCGCAGCTTCGTCAGCGAATATGGGGCCAGGGAGGACCAGAGCAACGGCACATTCGCCTTCCGCCTCAATTCAACACCGTTAACCGCCATCCATCTCCATTCCCATCGCAGCGACGAGCTCAGCAACAAC
>DASZOW010000610.1:0-4112 GCA_035550615.1 Puia sp. | reverse complement strand
CATTTAATGCAGGATTTGTCAGTATGGCGAGCAAGCGCTCGTTGAGCCGGCTGATGGCTAAGCGGATATCCCATTTGGCCTTGTCGCGCACGCCAACGGCATTCGACACGGACCGCAGCTGCAAAAAAGGGATCTTTTGCTGTAAACAGACGTAATGCAGCGGTCCGCCTTCCATGCTTTCAACAACTGCAGGCGTATTTTGTTGATACCAAAGTACTCTTACTGCATTGGTGGTGATCTCGTTGATGGTAAGGGCGGCGACCGTTTCAAGCCCGGTGACTGCCAGCAGTCGCCGGTATGGGTTCGGCAGGACGCCCCCGGTAAAGGGCGGCTGATCGTCATCCGCCAACTGCATATCGAAAACCGTTTTGAATCGCCCGTCTTCCCAGACGCCAAGGTCGGCCAGCCGGTCCTCGCGGATGGCAAAGACCTCGCCGGGTTTTCTATCCTGCAGACAGCCGGCGATGCCTGCCTGAATGATGAGATTGGGTCGGCTGCTGTCAATTTGTCGCATAAGTGACCACGTTGTCGAGATCCCACCTACGCCGGTGATCAGCGGCTGGACCCGGTGGGGGCCTTCCGGCGCCTTCCGGCTGATGGCATCGATAGTTGGCTGAATTTCAAACGTTGTGGCGGCCGCCAGTAGGATATGCATACTGCAAATATCAGGAATCATTGCAGGATGTTTTGCTATAAGCTACCTTTGCAAAAAATTTTGCGTTGTTACTGCGGGCCGGAACCCGTGGGATCCACCGGTCCGGCGCGGTGAAAAAGGGAATCGAGTATGGTCTATCTAACACGTCTGGAACATTTCAATGCAGCCCACAAGCTGTATAATCCAGGCTGGAGCAAGGAAAAGAATGAAACAGTCTTCGGCAAATGCGCCAACGAGAACTGGCATGGCCATAACTATGATCTGTATGTCACTATTAAAGGCGAGCCCGATCCGGACACGGGTTTTTTGTTCGATGCAAAAAGGCTGAGCGACATCATCCGGGACCAGGTAATAGAAAAACTGGATCACAAGAATCTGAACCTGGATGTGGACTTTATGCAGGGCAAGATGTGCTCTACGGAAAATCTGGTCATCGGCATCTGGCAACAATTGCAACCGCATTTGCCGCCGGCCGTGAAGCTGCATGCGATCAAGCTCTATGAGACACCGAGGATCTATGTGGAATATTTTGGATAGCTGGAAATAAACGTTTGCTATGAGCTCAAATGAAAAAAAGGTGGCGGTTTTCAGAAAAGAACATTTCAATGCGGCGCACCGCATCTTTAACCCCGCATGGGATGATAAAAAGAATGCCGAGGTCTTTGGTAAATGTAGCAACCCCCATTATCATGGACACAACTATGAGCTCATTGTCAAGGTCACGGGAGTTCCCGATCCGGACACGGGATATGTTATGGACATGAAGGTCCTATCCCGGATAACCGCCGAAGAGGTCATCGAACGGTTCGATCACAAGAACCTCAACCTGGACACCGAACATTTCCGCCATCTGAACCCTACGGCCGAACATATTGCTATGGTCATCTATGATCTGCTGCGTGTCCGTATCGATCCGAAACTGGAGCTCAAGGTGCGATTGTATGAAACGGAAAGGAATTTTGTTGAATACCCTGCATAAAAGGATAAACCGATAAAATGGCTTATACGAAAATCGAACAGTACGATGAGCAGATCACAGCCAAACTGACTGCCAGATACAAAGAATCGCTCGGCCTGTTGGGTGAAGACGCCGACAGAGAAGGGCTCCTCAAAACTCCGGAACGCGTGGCTAAAGCCATGCAATTCCTGACCCAGGGATATTCCATGGACGCGCATGCGATCCTGAACTCCGCGAAATTTCATGAAGATGTCAGCGAGATGATCCTGGTCAAGGACATTGAATTGTACAGCCTGTGCGAGCATCACATGCTTCCCTTTTTCGGGAAGGCGCATATCGCCTATATCCCGAACGGATGGATCACGGGGCTTAGCAAGATCGCCCGTGTGGTGGATGTATATGCCCGGAGGCTGCAGGTACAGGAAAGAATGACGACCCAGATCCTCCATGCGATCAAGGAAACGCTCAACCCGCTCGGAGTAGCCGTGGTCATCGAGGCGTCGCATCTTTGTATGATGATGCGCGGCGTACAAAAGCAAAACTCGGTGACGACTACTTCGGCTTTCTGGGGCGAATTCGAAAAGAACGAAACCCGCAGCGAATTCACGAAGCTGATCTCCTCCAACCTGCATTGACGGACTTCACGAAATTTTTTTCGTTGAATCGGGGCTTTGCTTCATATTTGCCCTATGAAGCATGCATACGTTTTTCCGGGTCAGGGGTCGCAGTTCCCAGGAATGGGCAAAAGCCTATATGAGAATAGTGCGTTCGCCAAAAAACTGTTTGAACAGGCGAACGAGATCCTCGGTTTTCGTATCTCCGATATCATGCTGTCGGGAAGCGAAGAAGATCTTCGCCAGACAAAAGTGACCCAGCCTGCTATCTTTTTACATTCGGTGGTCGCCTTCAAAGGCGTCGATAATATCAAGCCCGATATGGTGGCCGGCCATTCCCTGGGGGAATTCTCCGCACTCGTAGCCTGTGGCGTGCTCAGTTTTGAGGATGGTTTGCGGCTAGTTTCCGCCCGCGCCACGGCCATGCAGCACGCTTGCGAAAAGCAACCTTCCGCCATGGCGGCTATCCTTGGCCTGGCCGATGAGAAAGTGGAGGCGCTTTGTGCGATCGCCAGCAAGGAAACCGGCGAGATCGTGGTGCCGGCCAACTATAATTGCCCGGGACAGCTGGTGATCAGCGGGTCGGTAAAAGCCGTGGAAGCGGCTTGCCAGCAGGCCAAGACCATCGGCGCCAAACGGGCCCTCCTTCTGCCGGTGCATGGGGCTTTCCACTCGCCGTACATGGCTCCTGCGGGCGAAGAGCTCAAGGGCGCGATCGAAAAAACGACATTCTACAATCCAACATGTCCGGTTTATCAAAATGTGGCGGCCAAAGCCGTCGTCGCCAAAGATGAGATCAAAAAGAACCTGATCGATCAGCTTACGGGAGCCGTCCGCTGGACGCAGTCGGTACAGGCGATGATTGCCGATGGCGCCTCGCATTTTACGGAGATAGGTCCGGGCAAAGTGCTACAGGGGTTGATCCAAAAGATCGACAAGACCGTGCAGGTAGATGGGGTGAATTAAGCATGGATGGAACCGGGGATGGTCAGGATGCGCTGATCGAACAATTGATCCAGCCGGCATCGAATTGCGCCTGATATTTTTTGTAGAAGTTGATCGCCGGCTCATTCCAGTCCAGCACCTGCCAGACCATTCCGGAGAATTTTTTCTGATGCGCCTCTTCGATCAGCCGGTCAAAGAGCATTTTTCCCAACCCGCGACCGCGCATTTCCCTGGTGACGATCAGATCCTCGAGATACATCCGTTGTCCTTTCCACGTGCTATAACGGACATACCAAAGCGCAAACCCCTGGATCCGCCCGTTTACGACTACCACAAAGGCCCACCACACCGGGGAGGCGCCAAAACCACTTTCCATAAAATGTTCCAGGGTGACCGTTACTTCCTGCGGGGCCTTCTCGAATTCCGCCAGCTCGTGGATCAACTCCAGCAAACGGGGGCAATCCTCACGCAGGGCACTTCTGATAGTGATATTTTCCATGATAACCGCGGTTGTCGATGAGCGCGCCGCTCCGGACGTTTGATCGTTAGGTTAATGCCCCCATTTTACCCAGGTAGCCCCCCAGGTGAAACCGCCGCCAAATGCAGCAAGAACCAGGTTGTCGCCGTTTTTTAGCTTGTCTTCCCAATCCCAGAGGCAAAGAGGGATCGTCCCGGCCGTCGTGTTGCCATAACGCTGGATATTGATCATGACTTTTTCCTCAGAAAGCCCCATCCGGTGGGCCGTAGCATCGATGATCCGTTTATTAGCCTGATGCGGAACCAGCCATGCTATATCTTCTGATCTCAACTGATTGCGTTCCATCAACTCGGCGCTTACGTCGGCCATGCCCTTGACGGCAAATTTAAAAACGGCTTGTCCTTCCTGGTAGATATAATGCTCTTTGGCGGCAACCGTCTCGTAAGAGGACGGCTTAAGGGA
>DASZOW010000609.1:0-2992 GCA_035550615.1 Puia sp. | reverse complement strand
ATCGTCGGCTCTACTGTCACGAACTCCGGCAACACCTTTCTGGTAACCGACAAAGAATACGGCGATTTTGTACTGGAGATGGACGTTAAGATCATGGATAGCACAAGCAATTCGGGTATCCAGCTCCGAAGCCACTATGATCCCTCCGGTCATCAGGGCAAAGGCCTCGTATATGGCTGCCAGGTAGAGATCGACCCCTCCGCCCGCCGCTGGTCGGGTGGCATCTATGATGAAGGACGGCGCGACTGGCTCTATCCGGGCTCACTCGACCCGAAAGCGCAAAATGCCTTTAAAGTAGGCATGTACAATCATATTTGCGTTGAATGTATCGGCAATGAAACCAGGACATGGATCAACGGTCAGCCGGTGGCCTATCTCGTCGACACCGTTGATAAAAAGGGCTTTATCGGTCTGCAGGTGCACGCCGTCAGCAAACCCGAATTTGCCGGGGAAAAAGTGTACTTCAAGAATCTCCGCATTCAAACTAAAGAAATAAAAAGCAAGCCCTTCCCTCCAGGCATCTATGTTGTCGACGATATTCCTAACCACCTGACCGCCTATGAAAAGGCCAGCGGCTGGAAATTGCTTTTTGATGGTAAGACATCCAGGGGTTGGGTAGGGGCCTATAAAGATAAATTTCCGGATATAGGCTGGAAGGTACATGATGGGGTCATCGAGGTCAACGAGACGCAGGGCAAGGAAGGAGGAGTCGGCGGCGATATCGTCACTCCCGAACAATACAAAGCCTTTGATCTTTCGTTTCAGTTCCTGCTGACCCCCGGGGCCAATAGCGGTGTGAAATATTTTGTCCGCCTGTCACCCGAAGAAAAGACCTCCGGGTCGGCGATCGGTCTCGAATACCAGGTGCTCGACGACTCCCTGCATCCGGATGCCAAGCTCGGCAGAAACGGAGACAGGACGTTATCCTCCTTATATGATATGATTCCCGCCAAAAAACAAAAACGGTTCATCCATCCCATGGGACAATGGAATACCGGTCGTATCATCGTCTATCCGAACAACCATGTGGAGCATTATCTTAATGGCGTAAAAGTCCTTGAATACGAACGTGGCTCGCAGGCATTCAAAGATCTGGTCGCTATCAGTAAATACAAGATCTGGCATGAATTCGGTGAAGCCCCGCAAGGTCATCTGCTGCTGCAGGACCATGGCAACGATGTCAGCTACCGAAGCATCAAGATCCGGGTGTTGTAAAGCGCGGTCAAACCACCGGCGTCCAACCGCTCTCGTATTTGCGTCTCCAAAGCGCCGCTGCTGCCTCATCGTTCAGGATATGTCCGTTTGTCGGGTCACAGTGAAGCACACCCGAAGTCCGCTGCGCGATATTGGCGAGATGACATAGCAACACGCTCTTGGCGCCCTCATCAACGGGTTGCGTAAGTTTGGCATTACCGCGTATCGCGTCGACGAAATTCTCGAAGTGATAAAGATCCATGTTTCCACTGGCGGCAATGGGGTTCGTGGGATCTGCCGTTACTTCCGATTTGACCTCTTTGACCAGCTTCTTCTTGTCGTCGAAGATCTTATAGTCGCCGCCGCCCAGATTGACCAGCGTGCCCTTGTCGCCATAAATGATAAATCCCCGGCCGCTACCCTCCACGGGAAAATCATTACAGCTGCGTCCTTCCCAGGTGATCGTCTTTCCTTCTTCAAACTCGAAGCTGGCAACCTGCGTATCGGGTGTCTGCCAATCGTCCTTGAAAGCATATCGGCCGCCTGCGGAAACGACTTTGGATGGATAGTTTACATCAAGGAACCACCGGCAGCAGTCGATCTCATGCGTGCCGTTGTTACAGGCCTCTCCCGTGCCCCAGTGCCAGAACCAATGCCAGTTATATGGCACCAGATTGTCTTGATAGTCCCGGCGCGGCGCCGGACCCTGCCATAATTCAAAATCCAATGTTGGCGGCACCGGAACTTTTTTGCCGAATCCAATGGACTTCCGGTTGTTCGCATACCAGGCTTTGGCCATATAAGCATTTCCTAAGGCGCCTTCGTGAACCGCCTTGGCAGCCTCGATAAGACTGGGGAAAGACCTGCGTTGACTGCCCATCTGGATATGCCGTCCATATTTATGCAGTGCGGTAGCCAACAGCTCCCCTTCATAAGGGTTGTGTCCACAAGGCTTCTCCACATAGACATGTTTGCCATGCGAAACTCCAAGGATCGCGGCTGGCGCATGCCAGTGATCGGGAGTGGCGATCACAAGCGCATCGAAGTCCGACTGCTTCACCAGTTTTCGGATGTCATGAACAACAGTAGGCTTTCTTGGCGCATCCTTCAACGCTGCAAGCCCATTCTGAATAGCCTTGGCTTCTACATCACAGATATAGGCGACCTCCACATTGGGCAGCTGTGAAAAAGACTTCGCCAGATAAGCACCTCTGCTGTTGACGCCCATTACCGCAACGACAACTTTGTTGCTGGGTGCCATTTTGCCACGGATCGGAAAATTGAGGATTGTCAAGCCGGCGGTTGCCAGGGTAGTGTCGCGAAGAAAAGCTCTACGCGGAAGAGTTTTGTGTTCCATAAGGGAGGTAATTTAACAAAAAATCCCTTCCGTTGTCGGAAAGGATTTTAACTAACAAAGATGTATTGGTGAGTCTTAATAATCCCTGTCGTAACCACCGCCGCCACCGCCGCGGTTATAGCCACCCTTCTTGTAACCGCCGCCGCCGCCGGAGCCGCCGCCGCCGAAGCTTCTTTTCTTGAAGCCTCCACCGCCGCCACCTTGCTGCTTGGGCTGAGACTCGTTGACGATGATCTTGCGACCCATGACCTCGCTGTCATACAGGTTGGTAATTGCTTGCTGAGCTTCGCCATCGTCTTCCATTTCGACGAATCCAAAGCCCTTGCTGCGACCGGAAACTTTGTCTTTCACGATCTTCGCGGAAGCAACTGTGCCGTGCTGCTCAAAGAGGTTTCTGAGATCCTCATCGGTCATCTGCCAGGAGAGGTTGCCTACATAAAT
>DASZOW010000608.1:0-4795 GCA_035550615.1 Puia sp. | reverse complement strand
CGGAATGTTTTCGGATAATAGGACTTCCGTTTCCAACAAACTATAAGTATTTCCTTCTATTTGGGATGACTTCCAACTGAGCTCTATCGAAAGCCGGTTACGTTCCTTGCGAACGATGTCTTCCGGAAGCGTGCGAACCCGTTCCTGAAAGGTCTTCTGAAGAACATCCAGCTGTTTCAATTCGTCCGCTGTAAAAATAGCCACCCTCTGCAGATGCAAAAAAACTTCCGGATCAAGCATCCTTTTGCCCTTGCGCTCGTCCACATCCTTATCGAAATAAGAGTCGGCGATATCGCTGTAAACCAGTCGATAGGCAGGCGATACTGTATAGACGGTCGACCGCCCCTGGCCCGATCTGATTAATAGATTGTTGTCTACCAGGGATTTGAGGTCCCGGTTAACCGTAGACACCGGTATTCGACCAGGCAACTGCTTTAAGATGTCGGCCATCCCGGTTTCAGGGTTGTCGAATACCAATTCCAGGATCAGCTTTTTTCTGGGGCTCAACTCCATAGGTCTATTTTTCCTCTCAAAGCTAATACTCTTTCCTCTCATTTTGGGAGGAAAATCAACCACAAATGGCAGGAAACTCATGGCCCGATTATTTATTTAACAGCTTCGATGAAGAAGCTAACCCTCCAGCGCAGCGGGCTCCTGATCCTGGTCCTGGTCCTCCTCGTTGCCGCAGCCATCTGCGGCCGGCAGATACACACCCTTTCCCAACGCCAAAAGTCGATCAAAAGAGACTATAGCATCATCAACAGCGTCAGCTACGGACTTTTATCGGTCAGCCGCTGGCGGGACCTGCTCGTCCGCTCCGTGAGCCGGCAGATCGACAGCTTCTCCCTGACAAAGCCCGAACAGGATTCCCTGCGTAAGGAGATCCGGGGACTATTGGACGCCTTGATCGACAAGGCCGACAGCATAATGAGCCGTCCGCAGAGGTCCATCGGCGGCAAGCTCCGCAAACTCGCTTTCAAAGCATTTGTAAAGCCCAGCGATCTGCATAAGGAGACGCCCGCCTTCGCCGATAAGATCATGCACGAGATCATGCGGCCGCGCAGCCGCGAGCGGCTTTCCGCATTAGCCAGGTCCAAACTGCAGGAGCTCGGACAGCAGACCTACGACAGCGCCCACGATCAACAGGTAAAACAATTCGATTCCGTCTTCCGCATCTATCATGTCTCCACGGCTGACGCGTTCAATCAACAGACCACCCGCGAGCTGGCGATCATCAAACACCGGATGTATGGCTATGTCGCGGGTATGCTTGTTTCACTGGTCGTCCTGCTGGGGATCTGGTATTGGCTGCACAAACGCCGGGACCTGCATAAGCTGTTGTTCATCTTGTCCATCGCCATGGCCTTCATCTTTCTGTTGACCGGGCTGACATCGGTCATGATCGAGATCGACGCACGGATCGATAGCCTCAATTTCCATCTCATCGGCGAGACCATCTCCTTTAAGGACCAGGTGATCTTCTTCCAGAGCAAAAGTATCGTCGACGTGGTATTGCTGCTGATGCGAACCGGCAAGTACGACTCCATCCTGGTAGGTGCGCTGATCCTGTGCTTCAGCATCGTCTTCCCGATCTCCAAGCTGGTATGCACCGGTATCTGGATAGAGGGCGACGATGGCGACCGTGCCGTGGAAAGCAGCCGCAGAACTACCCCCCGGAGCGCCGACCGCCGCCGCTGGATGCGCGGCAAAGTCGTCACCTATTTTGCCTTCCATAGTGGAAAATGGAGCATGGCCGACGTCATGGTCGTAGCGATCTTTATGGCCTATATCGGCTTCAACGGCATTTTCAACGACCAGATGTCCGATTTGAACGTCCAAACTACCGCCTTCTCGAGCATCGCCACGAACCGCACCTCGTTGCAGCCCGGCTATATCGTTTTTGTATCCTTCGTGTTGTTTGGACTTATCCTTTCGCAGTTGCTCCAATGGATCGCAAAAAAATCCGCCGATCCCCGGGCTCGCAAGAAACAGCCGGCGTAGCCTGTCCACTATCGCCATAGCCCATCCCAGCAAAATAAACATAAACAATGCCAAAAAAGCCCAGGCTGTATAACTCTCAGTCTCGTATTGATATACAACTCCCGCTTACATCGCCGTCCAAAAATGGGCACGGTTTTTTTTATACCATACATAGCTATGGTAGCACATTCACCATATCTCTTACTCGTAGACGATGATCCGGAGGACCGCGAAATGTTAATGTCTGCATTCATGGAGGCAAATCCCGCGGTTGCAATAAGGTACGCCTCGGACGTACACGAAGGCTTACAAATGCTCGAAAGCTGCCCGCCGGCGGAGCTGCCCACTGTCCTCCTTATCGACTACCAGATGCCCGGCCTGAACGGTCTGGACCTGCTTCAAACCCTGCAAGCCAATCCTGCTTACAGGGAGATCACCAAAGTGATGTGGAGCACATCCCAACGCTCCAAAGACATGGAAGATTGCAAACGGTGCGGCGCGTCTTTTTATTTGATAAAACCTTCGACAAGCGCCGATCTTGACAAAGTCATCCACCAGCTCACCGCCGTGTTCGAATTCGCCTCGCATAAAAATCATTAGCGCCCTCGATTCAGCGCAACGCTCGCAGCCTGCGCATAAAAAACACCCGCGCATAATCGTAAACCAGCGCAATCGAAAGCAGCGCCACTGGCACCCAAAAGGCATGATAACCATATAATGTAAACAAAAAACCGCCCCCGATACCCCCGACCAGGAAAAATACGATTATGGACAAACGCAGATAGATCCGCCGTTTCAAAATCATATCGACAGCCCGGCGTTTCATCACCGCCTCGGAAAGATCGATACCCAGATCGGTAAACATCCCTGTTAAATGCGTCGTACGCACCACCGAGCCCGAGACCATCGAAACCAGCGCATTTTGCATCCCCATGACAAACAATAAGCTGCCGGCAAAATATTCCGTCTCCACCAGCGACCCATCGAATCCCTTGCCATAATAAAGCACGAAAAGCAGCACGACGATGATCGCCAGGATCGGCGCCGAATAAGCCCATGGCCTTTGCGCACCCGTCTTTCGTATATAGGTAGAACAAGTAAAGGCGCCCGCCAGAAAGAGAAAAAGCCACAAACCCACCATCCGCGCGGCCCGGCCCTTGCCCGTCGATACATAAACGGCCAGCAGGGCGGCATGTCCGGTCAGGTTGGTCGTTAACACCGCAAACGCCAGAAACCCGGCGGCATTGATAAACCCCGCATTCAGACAAAGCAAAACGGCCAGCCGAAGATTGTGTATAAAACTGCGTCGCGCACCAGTATGACGTAACATATCCGCAATTTAAGCGATCACCTGTAATTGGCCACGGCAACCAGCTTCCTGATATCCCGCACGATGATCTTCCGCCCCCGTGTCTCCAGGATACCCTCTTCCTTGAACTCGGACAACATCCGCACCACATTTTCCCTGGCCGTACCTACCAGGCTCGCCAGATCGTCCCTGCCCATATTGATCTCCACCACCTCACCCGGCGCAAAATCACTTTTATATTTCTCGCGGATCACGATCAATTGCAAGGCCAGCCGCTCTCTCACCGACCGGCGCGCAAACAACGTCAGGCTGTTGGCAAACACGGAAAACTCATGACTCAGCGTCTTCAGCAGCCGGCGCGACAATAGCTCCGAATGGTCGAGCACTTCCAAAAAGTCCTCCTTCGGAATACACGCGATGATGCTGTCTTCTATCACCGCGGCAGAATCCGGGTAATGATCGCCGGAAAGAACCGCATGATAACCCAACAGCTCCCCCGTATCCGCGACATAAATGATCTGCTCCGTGCCATCCCGGTCCACTTTGTACTTCTTTACCTTTCCCTTGACGACCAGGTAGATTCCCAACGGATAAGCCCCTTCCCGGAAGATCACCTCGCCTCTTTTATAGCCGTGCTCCGTCCTCCGTTCCAGCAGTTTCGCCAACTCGGCCTCCGGCAAGTCGGCCAGGATCGACTCGCTTTCAAAATCCCATTCATCGATACGAAACAGACCTTTTATACTCATTTTCAAAAATCTTTACAACAAAAGTGATTTTTATCACTTTTTAGCGTGACGAGGATCAACCTGCACCTGCGCAACAATTCCTAAATTTAGCCCATTTCATTCAAACCTGTATTGCCATGGCCGATAACAACAGAGCCACGAGACTGACAAAAAGATCCTTGCAGCAGCTAAAAGCCAGTGGATACCAATATGTACTCATCAAAGGCTATTCGCTCAGCAGGAAGGTCGACTACATCGAATTGAATTCATTCATGCTGACCCCTGTCCGGGAACTACCCGAAGATCCCGCAGACAAAGAAATTTTTGCACCCGTAGATAGTGAGATTTTATTGCAATGGGCTAGCGCAGATAGCCACGGCGTCGAAGCCTATATAGAATTCCCCGCCAACCACTAACCGCCTCCCGACCCCGGTCAGCCGAATCCCGATCCGGGTCAGCCGCACCGGAACAGCCGAATCCCAGACGGCCGCATCCCGACCCCCCGAAAGCCGCGCCGGAACGGCCGAATCCTCGGTCAGCCGCACCCCGCTTCTACGGTAAAACTCTTAGACCGGTTACAAAACCCATTTCTGCGTTGACAAAGAATTGACCTAAAAGTCCTATTAAAATGACAACCTTTTCGCACGTGCTGTTGGCCGATGACGACCCCGACGATCTCGCATTTTTCTGCGCCGGCATGCGACGGTTTTATCCCGAGACAAACATCCTCACATTCCACAACGGCGGGAAATTATTGGAATATCTCGATAATCCTACTATA
>DASZOW010000607.1:0-4035 GCA_035550615.1 Puia sp. | reverse complement strand
ACAACATTCTCGGCAAGACCCCGATGGCGACCCTTCGGGATCTTCGCATGCGACATGCTGCTCAGCTATTGAAGTACGGCTCGTTGGATCTTGACCAGGTAGCGCGGCAGTCGGGCTATCTAAGCAGAAACAGCTTCACCCGGGCGTTTAAGGAAACGTATGGTCAATTACCGGGTCAGTACCGCACGGAGTTTGCCGAATAGCCTCACAAGAAGTCCACAATTCGGCGCCGGGCGTCCAAATCTGCTGCGAACCCTTGGTGGCTCCATCCGGGAAAAGGAAATTGCAGCCGGTAATACCAATGGAGAAAAAACATGATCAGTGCCTATCAACCGACCCCGGCAAAAGCCCGTACCCACCGTTTTTTGGAGGAAGTCCGCGCGGGCCTCGCACTTCCACAGAAATCGCTTCCGTCCAAATATTTCTATGATGCCCACGGTGATCAACTGTACAATAAGATTATGGCAACTCAGGAATACTATCCGGCGCGATGCGAAATGGAGATCTTTTCCGAGCGAACAGCGGATCTTGTCCGGGTTATCAACGGAAGATATGACTCCTTTGCACTCGTAGAACTCGGACCCGGTGACGTGCGCAAGTCCATCTATCTGATCTCGGCCCTGTACGTTGAACGGGTAAGGTTCACTTATGTGCCCATCGATATTTCACCGGCGACGATCGCCTTTCTATCCAAATCCCTTCCAAACAGTTTGCCCGGCATGCCCATCCACCCCATGAACGGCGAATATCTGGAAATGCTAACGGCTTACAATAGCGCTAGCCCCCGAATGGCGAAGGTGATGCTGATTTTAGGGGGTAACATCGCCAATATGCTTCCTGCGGAGACCCGCGAGCTGTGCCGGCAGCTTCGGGCCAGCATGAGTCCGGGAGACCTGGCGATCATCGGATTTGACCTTCGCAAAAACCCTCATCTGATCCGCGCCGCGTACAACGATCAGTTGGGCTTTACCGCAGCCTTTAACCTTAATCTGCTGACCCGGATGAATAGGGAGCTCGATGCGAATTTTGATCTGGGAAAGTTCGATCATTATTGCCATTACGATCCTGAAAGCGGAGCGTGCAAGAGTTACCTGGTGGCCCTCGAGTCCATGGATGTTACGATCGGTGGCGAAAAGGTCCACTTCGACAAGGACGAATGTACCTGGACGGAGATCTCTCAGAAATATTCAACGAGTGAGATCAGTCAACTTGCTGCTCAGACGGGTTTTGAGGTGCTGGAAAATGTCTTCGATAGCAAAACCTGGTTTACGGATTCTATTTGGATTGCCAAATAACTGTCCTTTTACGAGCTTTGTACTACTATAAAAATAAGATTATATGAAAGCGATTATTGTAAAAGATCCCAGTGCAGGGATAGCCGGAATGAAACTCATCGAGCAACCCGAACCAAAGGCCGCTATCAATGATGTTGTCGTTCGCGTTCATGCGGCGGGATTCGTCTGGACGGAACTGGAATGGCCCTCCACCTGGGCGGATCGCCGCGGACGGGACCGTACACCGTCGATTCCCGGCCACGAGTTGGCCGGGGTAGTTACAGCCCTCGGATATGGCACCACGGGCCTGTCGATTGGGCAGCGCGTGTTCGGGCTCGCGGATTGGTATCGCGACGGCGCCCTGGCCGAGTACATAGCGATCGAATCACGGAATCTTGCGCCATTGCCGGGTGACGTTGACTTTACCGTGGGCGCCAGCCTTCCGATCTCGGGACTCACCGCATGGCAAGGGCTGTTCCAGCACGGCCGCCTGCAGGCTGGCCAGAGCGTTCTCGCACATGGAGCGGCTGGTGCTGTCGGCTCGATCGTGACACAGCTTGCGCGGGAGGCCGGGGCCTGGGTCATCGGTACCGGTCGTGCCGCCGATCGCCAGAAGGTGCTCGACTTCGGCGCCAATGAGTTCCTTGACCTCGACAAGGATTCCCTGGAAGATACCAAAGGAGTCGACCTGGTTTTCGATGTCATCGGTGGCGAGATCGGCAAGCGATCCGCCCGGCTGATTCGGGAAGGGGGCATACTGGTGTCCGTCGTCGGTCCCGTCGAGGCCCATCCAGCCCGCGGCCTGGCGATCGACTTCGTGGTGGAGTCCGATCGGGCTCAACTAAGTGAGATTGTCCAGCGGGTACGGGACGGAAGACTGCGGACCAACATTGGTAGCATAACCCGTCTCGACGAGGCCATTGCCACCTTGAATTCACCCAAGCGGGTCAAGGGAAAACCAATCATTACCATTCCCTCCTAAAAACAAAAAGCATGATTCGAAAAAAGCAAACGCTGCGCCTCTTCGCCAAGGACATTACAGGCGACCTCGTCAAAGATCACCAGGAAGTGACCATTATCTGGCGGGCGGGTCAGCTGATTCTCGATGAACCTTCGTTCAATGGGGGCAAAGATTTGGGACCCGATCCGTTTTCGGCCGTGCTGTCTGGCCTGGTGGGCTGTACCCTCACCACCTTGCGCATGTATATTAATAGAAAGGGATGGGAGATCACCGACATCCATTGTTCCGTAAATATGCTGCAAGAAACAGAACCGGTCAAAACTTCGATTTTCAGGACCCTTTCCTTCGGTCAACCCGTAACAGAGGACCAAAAGGAACGGCTGCTATGGGTGGCCGTCAACTGCCCGGTGGCGAAGCTGCTGCAAGGCGAAATCAACATCGACACACGACTGTCCGACGACCCAAGGACGCCGGCAGGCATGGGAAACTATCCAATTTAAACGACATGGAAAAAGCAGTTGAATTTAAATTCAAGACCAATTTAAGAGGCCAGCAGTGCATTGCCACGATTACCCCCTACCTCGATGCCGTGATTGGCCTTGAGCGGTGGTCAGTAGATCTGGACGACCCCGACAAGATACTCACGGTTCATGTGGCCGACCCCGGACATACGATCCTGGTAGCCGGAGCCATAGAAAAGGCCGGCTACAATGCCGTTCCTATTACCTCTTTCTCATAAAATTGACTATTTTAGAGCCTACCAAAAAATAGACCGGCATGAGCATGATCGGGCAATTTATCAGGGTAACTGATGCAGAACTACAGGCCTATCTTCAAGACAGCTCCCTATTGGAAGAGAGGCTTGACAGCGTTAATGGAAATGAGGAGAGATTCTTCGATGTCGATAAGTCATGGGACGCTCTTTCCTTTCTGTTAACAGGTCATACAATGGAAAACGTGAATAGTGCCACACCGCGTCTTTCCTGGACCATCTTTGGCAATGGAACAGTGGATTCAGAGCAGGAGCTAGGCTACGGACCCGCAAAGTATTTAACCTCAGACGAAGTGCAAGCCGTTCATCGAGCGTTATCATCCCTTTCCGTCCCGGAACTTATGAATCGATATGATGCCAAAGAACTGAACTCGCTTCATATTTACCCCGAGCACTGGGAGGACAGCTCGGATTGCACTGCCTACTTAGCCGATTACTTTGAAGATTTAAAAGCCTTTTATGCCAAAGCAGCGCTGGAACACCAGGCTATGATTCATTTGCTTACTTGAACCGGTGTAAACAAAATCTCCCGGCCATATCGATTTACAAATTGTACATCAGCCTTTTACTCTACCTTTACTTATTCGCATTCCGGCATCCATTCAAACCTTTTTGCCTCAATAGGGTTCCAATCGCAAAGCGCCTTGCCTAACTTGTTTATTGACGCGGGATAGCATTGAATAAAAAATTCGGACTTCGCATAATGAGGTTCTGTGAGATGTGTATCCATGATAACTCGTATCGCCGTTCTACCCGTTGGTTCGAAGCAAAACACTTCAAGAAGCAAATATGTTGCCCATGGTTTCTCTTGCCCGCCTAACTCAAGTCTCACTCTGCTACCAATATTACTCGGAAAGTTTTTGAGTTGGGCGGCAAATTCTTTAAACTTGTATATTCCTACGCATCGTGACCACCCGTTCTCGCGATGCTGACCATCTGTTCTCAGCATGCTGACCAGTGGTCCACGGGCGGGATTCTCACCATATTGACCACGTGCTGGCTGCTGGGTCAGGATCATTCCTACGATC
>DASZOW010000606.1:0-4187 GCA_035550615.1 Puia sp. | reverse complement strand
ATCAAGGATATTAATTGGTTCAGCACCTACCGCGTCCACCACCGCGTCGCCTCCAGCTTTCGCAAAGGCCGCGTCTTTCTGCTTGGTGATGCCGCCCACGTCCACAGCCCGCTTGGGGGTCAGGGCATGAATACCGGTATCGGCGACGCCATCAACCTGGGCTGGAAACTGGAAGCCGTGCTGACCCGCGGCGCACCCAGCTCCATCCTCGACACCTACGAAAAGGAACGGATCGGTTTCGCCCGCCAGCTCGTCGCCACCACCGATAAAGCATTTTCTTTTGTCAACAGGCGAAGTACGCTTGCAACGGCCATCCGTACCCGAATGGTCCCCTTCGTCCTCCCCATGTTCTTCCACAGCGCAGCCGTGAGACGCTATGTCTTCAGGCTAGTATCGCAAACGCAGATCAACTACCGGTCATCCGCACTGAGTACCGGCGTTCTCCATCATATCCATGGGGGCGACAGGCTTCCATGGCTTCGCGAACAGGATAATTATGCGCCGCTATCTACGCTGGACTGGCAGGTACACTATTATGGCGAAGCAGTATGGGATCTCGTCGATTGGTGCAAATACCACGAGTTGCCATTGCATTTCTTTCCCCCTAACGGAAAGATCCCTCCCCGCACTCTTTGCCTCGTGCGGCCGGATGGCTATGTCGGCTGGATCGGACATCGCGGTGATCTCACCAGTCTCGGCCGGTATGTCGCTCAGTGGCGAATCTCATAGTGCAGATCACGATTGCCCCCTAAAATTTCCTCGCGCCGCCTAAAAGCTTCCTCTCGCCGCCTGAAAGTCCTCGGACCGCCTGAATTTCCTCTTGCCGCCTGAAAAGTCCTCGTGCCGCCTCCTGAGCCGTTCTTCCCACGCGGCCATCAAAAAGCAAACGGGCCTATCCGCAAAGACAGACCCGTCACTGATAAAACCTTGTGAAAAATTACCGGCTGGCGATGTCCTTCGACACAACACTGGCCACCTGCCACGTGGCAGAATGATACGTGCTGAGCTTCAGTTGCTGATCGGCATTTTCCAGCGTAATGTAGTAACAAACCTTATGGTCGTTCACAACCTTATGCAGGTCGGTGATCCAGTAGGTCTTGTACTTTGTCTTAATGGAAGATAAGAGTCTGGCAGGCAATTGTGTGGAGAGAATGTTGCGTACCGCGGGGGCAGCTGTCTTGCGAGAGGAAGTGTGGTTACCGGCGCCACCTTCGGCCCGGGTGATCGTAAAACCAAGTAAAAATACGATCGAAAGAATAGTAGTTTTCATAAGAATGTGCGCTATGCGCGTTTATTGCGCCCTTAAAACGCAGCTTGGACAAAGAAATTATATGTCCGGCCCCTTTTTTTAACGCCCCCCGGCGTATATCCCTGGCCCCATCGGCGTATGTCCCTGTCTGTCAGCTATCTGCTTATTCCTCTCCCTCTATATCCTCGTCGGTTAAATATATCCGCGGGTGATTCACAAAAAACGGTATAAAAAATGCCGCCATCACTCCGGCAATCACTTCCAGACCGGTGATCAGATCTCTTAATTGTCCTTCTCCCTGGTCGGTTGGTCGCCAGGCCAGCATCGTCGCCAAGCCGCCACCTACCATAATAAGCAGGAGAACGATCGCGAAAACAAGCGGAGCCCTGCGCAGATGACCTACGAACAAATAATAAAAACCACCCGCGATCAGTCCAAAAAGTGGAAAGACCATAAACACACTGACGGGCATCGCCACCTCAAAAGCGGTCAGGTTGACCGCGCCCCGATATATGACATTGAATATGACCGCAATCACCGAAGCGATCATCCCGGTAAACAATCCTCCCAGCAAACATCTCCCGAAGGTTATAGGTTCATCATCTGTTTTCATACACACATCATTTAGTATAAAAACAGCAATTCCTGTTCCCATGAATCACCGAAACCCGGAAAGAGTGTCCGGAATGAGTGCCCCGACCGGAAAACTGGGAAACGACGGCCCTGGCGGCCCTAAGAAAGCAGATTCGAACGATGCTGATAACGCGCATCGGGCGCATAGATAAAAAGACAACTGCCCCCCTTGATCTCATCGATGATCGCCTGATCCAGCTTCTCCGGAATAGCAGGACACCCTTCGCTGCGGCCCAGGTACCCCCATTGCTGGATATGTTCCTTGCTGACATAATCCGCCGGATGCATGATGATGGCGCGGTGACTGGCATGATCGTTCCAGCCACGTTCAACCCCTTCCAAATGAAGCGAATAGCCGTGTTGTCCCATAAAGGGATCACCGGTCACATAAAAACCCAGGCTGCTCATATAACTATTGTAGCGATTGGAGAACCGCGTAGCCATCAGCTTACCGGAATTCCGGCCATGCGCTACCCAGGTGTTGAATAACAAACGGCCGTTTTGCATGTCGATGATAAACAGGCGTTTCTTGTTGCTCGGCAAGGAGAAGTCCACGATCGTAAGGACATCTATATTATGAATAGCCCCCGTTGCCTGTAGTTGCAGGAACCCCTGAACGGCATCCTCATAAGCCTGACGCGAAAGCTCGAAGCTGCCCAATTCGAGACTGTCGTAAAGCAGGTTCAGCCGCGAGACGACACTGCCATGCGCCGCATTGGTTCTCATGTCTTTATAAAAGGTATATGACGGGTAGCTAAAAGAAGGTAGAATAACAAAGAGAAGAAGTAACGCTAGGATATAACCGGCTGCGGTTCGCATTTTTTTCATTCTGCACTGGATTTTAAAATGTGCGGGAAATTCGTTGTTAAAAAAGTAGCGCATTTCCCGCAAAACGCTAATGTCTGGCCTTCGGCCGGCCCTCCGGGCCTTTGTCGCTGCAAAATTAACCTCCGGACTTCATTTGAAAACTTCGCATCCCGCGCTCAACCGCCAAAATTTTCTTAAAATCATCCCTTTTTTGGAAAAATTTTCCCGCCCGGGGAGCAAATTCGAAACTCCCTGTCGCATAAATCCATGCTTGTCAAATTGTTAATTTTTGGCATATCGTTGGAACTATATCCGGCATCTCTCACTTACCGATATCCTCGGAATACCCACTTCTCACAAACATCCGATCTCCTCTTTTAGTAACATCTCCAGCATCCTAAGAATTTCTGCGAATCCATCCTAAGCGTTCTACAGATCCCTATTTCGTACCTTATAAAACACGTACCATGAAACGCTTTTACGCAGCAATCTTCACGACGCTCACCTTCGCAGGTACCGTTCTCGCAAACGAGCCCGTCGCCACTACCCCCGCTTCCAAGGCTGCTTCTACTTCCGTTAACACCACCGCTGCCAAGGCTGCAAATACTCCCGCTCCCGCCGCCGCCAGCAAATGGCAAAAAGAAGACGACCGCATCATCGGCCACATCCGCGGCAACAAGCTCACCGCAATGAAGAATACCTCTGCCAGCATCATGTCGCTGTTCCAGGATTCGATCCTGAACGATGGTACCGTGAACCCCGTATGGCATGGTGAATATTTTCCTGCAGTCAATGGCGGTCCCCAGGTACACTTCGGCGTACGCTGCGTGTTTAACGACCAGGATAATAGCAACACCGATAATGATCTTACCGTCTTCGCCAATGATCTCAGCCCGCTGCTCGGTCACCTGGCTGTCAACGGCAACGACTATACGACGATCAAAACCGCTGCATCTGTTCATGGAAATACGACCTTCGAATTCGATCTGGACAACGGCCTCCACGTAAAAGCATGGTTGGTTACTGCCGACAGCGCTGCTCTTCCTTATGTTCCGGTAACCCGCAAAGAATATCTGGACCAGGCCCGCCAGGAGCTCGAATGTCTTAAGGATGTCGTTATCGCCGATGTTCGCGGTAAGACGCATGTCCGCACCGACGCCGAGCAGGAAGCCGAGAAACAGCAGATGCTCGAACAGTTGAAGGCCACCTATTCCGGCGCCGAGCTGGAAGCCCGCACCCGTGTTTACCTCCACAATTATATGAAGGATGCAGATTATGTCATCCAGACCATCGCCCGCAATGTCGCCGGTTACAACGCTACGATCCGCGTGATCGACAGCATCCTTCGCAACAGCACGGCGCAACAGTTAGCCCAGCCCGCCGTTGTTTCCGTAAAGGCCGATAACTTCCGTGGTTTCGAAGACGGTAAGGCCAACACGACCACCCTGGTCCGCATGAACCCCGCTTACTTCACCGGCGGCAACGAGCAAGCTCCCAA
>DASZOW010000605.1:0-4349 GCA_035550615.1 Puia sp. | reverse complement strand
TCGATCTCATAATATTGTTCGAGATCGCCGGAAAGGACGACCTTATAAAGAAATTCGTGCGGGAAATACCGCTCGCCCCTGGCCTCCGCCTCCTTCCATACCTTGACCAGGTGCTTTTGCAACCGGCGGAAGGCTTCTTCTTCGGGGATGCAGGTATCCGTAACGCGGTTATAATGATTTTCCAGAAGATTCCATTCTTCCTGGGGGGTGAGATCCCGGTAATTGGGGACCCGTTTGTAATGACTGTGCGCCACGAGGTTCATGACGTCTTCTTCTAGGTTTGCGCCTGTACAGCTGATGATGTCGACCTTGCCCTGGCGGATCATTTCGGCCAGGGATATCCCCAGTTCTGCAGTACTCATCGCACCCGCAAGGGTCACCATCATCTTACCACCTTCCAGGAGATGCTCTTCGTACCCTTTGGCTGCGTCCACCAGTGCGGCGGCATTAAAATGCCGGTAATGGTGTTCGATAAATTGAGAAATAGGGCCTTTGCTCATGATTACGTCAATTGAGCCGCAAAAATATCGATTTTTTACGACACCGCATCAATAAAGAGGCCCCCCTTCGGGCGGTCTCCAGCAAGGCAAAGCCTTGCAAAATCATTAGACGAAAAAAAGCCGCCCGTACTTTTATTTTTCGGAGCGGACTTTTTTCCAACTAAAAACTAAACGGCGAAAACATTGCGGACCTGCGGTCCGGCTTATATATGTCGAGTGATTATTTTTTCCCTTTGCTATACACTTCCCAACTATTCGCGCCCTGCGATCTGAGTACGATCTTCTTGTCGCTGGTTTCGAGCGTTACGTAGTAAGTCGTCTGATCGTCGGACGCCATTTCGAACAGATCGGTGATCCAGGAACCCGCATAATCGTTCCTTAGAGAAGTGAGCAGGTTTATCGGCAGCTGGTCGGAGAGGATGTTTCTGACTACGGCCTGAAGGTCACCGTTATTATTATAGTAAGCAAAAAGGATCTGTCCATCGAGGGAGAAGGTCGCCTTGGCAAAGTTGTCCCTGGTTTCCCAAACGATATTCCTGGCATTGACGAAATCTTTTTTCAAGGCGCGAACAGCCTGGGGATTTGCAACGCCGTCGTCATTTTTTGCGGCAAAAGCGCCGGCGCTCATCATAAGCACCGCAACGATGGAGAAGAAAAGCTTTTTCATGATCTTGTGTTTATAAGTTTTTGTTTTGTTTTTCTTGTTGTCTACATATAAGTAGACGCAGGTTTTTGAACGATGTTGCAGCTTTGCTGAAAAAATTTTTTTTCGGTAATTTGTAAGGATGAATTATCTGGCACATGCATATCTTTCCTTTGGGATACCGGCGATCACGGTAGGCAATCTGATCAGTGATTTTGTCAAGGGCAAACACAAATTCGATTATCCCCCGGATATCCAGCAAGGCATCGCGTTGCACCGGGCGATAGATACATTTACGGACGGGCATGCGCTTACCCGAGATGCCAAGTCTTTTTTCCGGGAAGATTACGGTCTTTATTCAGGTCCGCTGGTAGATGTGGTCTTCGATCATTTTCTGGCCAACGATACATTGATCTTTTCAGCGGCCGGAGAATCGGCCTCGGGCTCCGGTCTAAAATCCTTTGCGGTGAAGACGTATGAACAGGTGGCGGCCAATGAGGCGCTCTTGCCGGAGCGGTTTGCCCGGATGTTCTATTACATGCGTACCCAGGACTGGCTATACCATTACCGGTATAGGCAGGGAATCATCAACAGCTTTGGCGGCCTGGCCCGGCGTGCAACCTATATGGGAGATCCGGATCAAGCCGGCAGGATCTTTGAAACGCATTATTCCGAACTGGCTGCTTGTTACAAAGAGTTCTTTCCCGAACTGCAGGAATACGCATTACGAACATTACAACAATTGCAGGCTGAAAATGGTTAATTCCGGCATAGGGGCTTAATTTTGCAACATGAAGCAGCTCGTTCTTTTGGCCAGTTTTGTGATGGGAATGACTTTCTTGCGGGCACAATCACCGGCCTCGACATCTCCCCTGGATAGCTCTCCGCTCGATATGAGCTATTATCCTGTGGACTACCCCGTCCTGAAGATCCAGGATAAGGTAAGTGAGCCGCTGGTTGCCAGGGTAGTCTATAGCCGGCCGCAGAAACGGGGCCGGAAGCTTTTCGGGGACCTGGTGGCTTACGGTCAGATCTGGCGGCTTGGCGCCAATGAGGCTACCGAGATCGAATTCTTCAGAGATGTCAAGATCAGCAACAAAACCGTCAAAAAGGGCCGTTACACCTTATATGCCCTTGTGAATCAAGACCGGTGGACGCTGATCTTAAATAAGGAAACGGATACCTGGGGCGCTTTCCGGTATGACTCGGTCAAGGATGTGCTGCGGACCACCGTGCCGGTAGAGCAGCAGGACAGCATCACGGAAGCCTTCTCGATGGCCTTTCAGAAGGCAGGAAAAGGCGCCGATCTTCTGATCAGCTGGGATGACGTATTGGTAAGATTGCCCATTACCTGGTAAGCCTTGTCCTGATAAATCATCAATTCCAATTATGTGTGGTATAGCAGGGATTCTTTCCGCCGATGCAGCTAAGATTTCTCCGGAAAGGCTGAAGAAGATGACGGACGCCATTGCTCATCGCGGGCCGGATGGAGAGGCAAGCTGGATCAGCGAATCCGGTGTGGCGGGTTTCGGCCATCGCCGCCTGGCGATCATCGATCTGAGCCCTGCCGGCGTTCAGCCCATGCATTATCTGAAGCGGTACACCATCGTACACAACGGCGAGCTTTACAACTACCTGGAACTTAAGAAGCTTTTGCAAACCAAAGGCTACACTTTTTCCACCAGAACGGATACCGAGGTCATCGTCGCCGCCTATGACCATTTTGGAAGCGGTTGTCTGCAGTATTTCGACGGAATGTTCGCCTTTACCATCTGGAACGAGCAGGAGAAAACGGCCTTCCTGGCGCGGGACCGGTTTGGCGAAAAACCGCTCTTTTTCTTCCGGGATGACGACCAGTTCCTTTTTGCCAGCGAGCTGAAAGCTTTATGGGCGGCGGGGGTCAAAAAGGAGAGTAATCCCAAGATGCTGTTCAATTTTTTGACGATCGGCTATACCCAAAACCCCACGGACGGATTCGAGACCTTCTTCCAGGATATTTATAAACTGCCTGCGCGTTCTTTTCTGCTTTACCGGCCGCTTACCGGGACGACCGAGGTCTCTTCCTACTGGGACATCGAAATAGCACAAACGCAATCGATAAAGGAGCAAAGCGCGATCGATACGTTCACCTCGCTGTTGGACACATCGATAAGCCGGCGTTTGCGGAGCGATGTTCGTGTCGGAACCAGTCTCAGCGGAGGACTGGATAGCTCTTCGATCGTTGCGGGCATCCTGCGGCAGCCTGATGCACCCCGGCCTATGCCCAGCTTTTCCGCCTTGTTCCCCGGTTTTGAAAAAGATGAATCCACCTATGTCCAGCTGCTCACCCGACATTTTTCACTGGAAAACTACCCGACTACCCCAAGTGCCGACGACCTGGTCCGGGATTTTGAGCGACTCGCCTATTACCAGGAAGAGCCTTTTTTGTCTTCCAGCATCTATGCCCAGTTCCAGGTATTCGGGCTGGCGGCGACGCATGGCGTAAAAGTATTGCTGGACGGGCAGGGCGCCGACGAGCTATTGGCGGGTTATCATAAATACTATAGCTGGTACTGGCAGGAGCTGTACCGGAGCGATAAGAAGGCCTTTGCGTTAGAGCTGGAGGCGGCGAGGGAATCGGGTGTCAGCGACCGTTGGACATGGAAGAACCGCCTGGCCGCCCATCTTCCCGTCTACGCCGGCATATTTCTGAAAAAGAAACGCACCGCACAACAACGCCGGAGCAGTGATCTTTCGCGCGAGTTTGTCCGCCAATATGGAGAGTCCTATTACGACATTCCTCATGTCGATCGCCTCAGCGGCATCCTGTACTATAACACCTTCATGAACGGGATGGAAGAGCTTCTGCGTTATGCCGATCGCAATTCTATGGCCCATGGAGTAGAAGTACGCCTGCCATTCCTGAATCACGAGCTGGTGGAATTCGTGTTCTCTCTGCCGTCGCATTACAAGATCAGGGAAGGCTGGACCAAGTGGCTGTTGCGCAAGAGCATGGAGGATATCCTGCCCGCGGCCATCGTCTGGCGCCGCGATAAGACCGGATATGAGCCGCCGCAGCGGCTGTGGATGCAGCACCCTGCATTGCAGGAATATATCCAGGAGGCCAGACGCAGCCTGGTAAACAAGGGCATCCTGACGCCCCGGGTACTGCAGAAAAAAATTCAGCCGCAGGAGGCTCATGCGGCTGAAAATCACGATTGGCGATA
>DASZOW010000604.1:0-4455 GCA_035550615.1 Puia sp. | reverse complement strand
CACTCGCAAAGTTCAGCAGAACGACACCGGCCTTCTTCTGCTCGAAAGCACCGAGCGTCAACCTCAGCTTGTGCGCTTCTGGATTGCGGCGATCGAGACCTCTATATTGATCCTGCACATAGACTTCGTACCGGCGGTCTTCGGTCGCCGGAAGCGTAGCGCCCGGCGTATTGTCGGGAATGTCGAGCGGCACACCCAACGTCGGATCGTCATTGATCCGGTTGATCAAAAATATCTTCCCCCTGCATTCGCCTAAGGTCGGCAGGTGCGCCGGCGCGAAGATCGGCCATTCGTGTAGTTGCCTCCGCAGTACTTCCAGCACCTGCGCACGATCACCCCTCCGCACCCTCCGCCAGTCATCGACCTGGATACTCATAATGATCGTTTCGCCGGGATTCTCCTGCAAGAAATCGACACATTCTTTTTGCAATGTTTCGAATCGCTGAAATTCGTTTTGCCCCGGCAGCCCGCGACGCCCATGACAGGTGACGAACTCATAGCGGCGCCCGCCCTGCCGGCTCTGCATGCTTGCCCGACCGCTCCGAACTTTTGGTTTCAGCCGTATGTCCAGCAGCCGTATCCCTCGCCGCAGCTGCTCACCGATCGGATGGCACTGACACGCCCATCGCGTCCGTCTGACCGGATGGATTGCCGCCGCATTATGCGCTCCCGGAATATTGATCTCACTGATCGGCAGGTCGTCGGGCAGGACAGTCATCCACCGCACGTGGGTCCAGACGTTGGTCCAGACGCGGCTGTTCAAGTTTGCGTCCCAGAGGTTCGCCATTTCCGCGTTCGGCGTACCCCGGCCCTCCATCTCCGCGTTCCTCACTTCTTCGTTCGTCTTTCTTCGGTTCCCCACGGCTTACGCTTTATAGTTCGGCGCCCAATAGAGCCGGTTTTGTAATCCCGCTGCGGTATATTGCCGGATGACCTCGTCCCGCCCCTGGGAAAAGTGCTCCCACCCTTCGAAATGAAGCGGCACGATTTCGGCATGCTCAAAAAGCCGCGCGGCCTTGATGCTTTCTTCCACCGTCATCGTGATATTCGCGGGACCTATGGCCGCCAAACGCGCGCCACCGATAAAAAGCAGGATCAACCCGATATCGAAACGGCGGCCAACCTCTTCCACGCCCTCATACCACACCGTGTCGCCGGTAATATACACGCCACTTTTATCTTCTCCTTTGAAGTTGATCACAAAACCCGTGACGGGTCCCCGGTCGCCACCTACCGGTCCATGACGACAGGGCGTGCCGGTAATCGTCAGGATGCGGCCGTCTTTAGTCGGAACCTCGACCGTAGCCCAATTATCAAGCCCGGTAGCATGAATGCCTTTAGGCGCGGGAGCATCCCCGGGCCGTGAACCCTGGTTGTTGAGCCGGTCTGCGCCGGCGGGGGTCGTAAAGACTTCGCGAACCTTTGTCAGCAGCTGCATGCCTGCATGATCCAGATTATCCAGATGATGATCATGACTGAGCAGCACATAATCGACAGGGCCTAACCGCTCCACCGTAACCGCGGGCTTACTGAACTTATGCAGGGAATAGGTCGGCAATTCATAGCTCGTATCTCCCGGATCGAATGCCGGATCGGTAAGCAGCCGCAGACCGCCGATCTCGAGCAACGCAGTCGCCGTACCGATATAGTGTACTTCAATTTCGTCGGATATCATGGCGCAAAGGTAGCCCGCAAAATCGGCATCCGGCTACCGCCTTTCCGAGACCCCCTCGCGGTCCAACGCCCCGCTCCCGTCCACGGCTCTTATCCATCGCATCGTAGTATTGTTTTCCGAAAAAGTTTTTGATATTACTATCTTATTTCTTCCCCTACATGTGCAAAATATTTTTCTTCCTGCTAAACTGCTGTGCTACGGCACTTACCGCAGCGAGTAGCCGCATTAGACCCCGCGGTCTCCTTGCAAATGCGGCTTATTCCCCTTATATTGGAAGACCAAAGATCCTCTTCTATGAAAACCTCTCCGTATGCCCCTGCCTATGAAGAAAGTATCCTCGACCACGACGGTTATAGCCTGGTTCAGGCCGACAGCGGCAAACGTCTTGCCAATTGGTTGATAGACATTGTATTCTTCTATTGCTGCGTTTTTATCTTCCTGTTTATTAAAAGCCTCATCACCGAGGCAGCCCCGATCCCCCCCGGCACATCGCCGATGGCCTTACGGATATTCAGCGTTCTCTGCTTTCTGATATTCACTTCGGTGATCGAAACGCTTACCGGTGGTAAATCGCTGGGAAAATATCTCACCGGCACCCGCGCCGTCAACGAAGACGGTTCCCGGCTGGACGGTACAGCAGCATTCATGCGCAGCCTCTTCAGGGTCATCCCCTTTGAGCCGCTTTCGGCATTGGGCAAACCGCCGTACCCCTGGCACGATAGATGGAGCCGCACCTATGTAGTGGATGAAAAGTTGTCGCGGCTGCCGTGATATCGGCCTCAGGAGCATCTCCGGTCCTGCGCGCCACACCTATCGCGCCACGCCCTCGCGGCCCGTCCCTTACCCCAATATTTCCGCCTTTTGCCGGTTGAATTCCGCCTCGGTAAGAACGCCTTCGTCCAGCAACTGTTTAAGCTGCCGCAGCTGATCGATCTTTTCCTGCTGGGACTGCGGTTTGCGCATCGTCACATTCGTATATCCATGAGAGGTAGGTGGCGGCGGCGGTGGTGGATTGTTGACGATGACCGTCGGTCCACGATCGCTGCTAAGCGCCCAGATCAATGCCCCTATCCAGCCGATCAGCGTCCAGCCTAGAAAAAGATTGAGCAGAAAAACGCCCACCGCGCTGGATTTCCTGCGGACAACGGCGACGATCGTGGGGAGAAAATAGGGGAATAGCAGCAGGAACGTTATGCCCCAACCAAAGCCCCAGGGCCAGGAATGATAATGATGATACCACATGGATAGTCTGAATTGTTCCTATAAACTTAATAAAAATTCTTCCATCCCGCTAATCACCCGACCCGCCAAAGGTCCGCCCTTCCCGCCCTAATACCGCCCGCCAGCCTGTTGCAGCCGCCCTGCCTACATTCGACCTTCAATAAACCTTTCCTCATGTCTACCGCTTCCCGGCAGCCAGCCCTGCCGCAACCCGATCTGTCTCCGGTAATGCCCTCCCCCCGTGGCTCGAGATTGCGCGCTATCCTGCCGTTACCAGCCGGCAAGCCCTTGGGTATCCTGATCTTATCGATCGTCGTCCTACTGGTCCCGGTCTGCCTGATCGAACTGCCCGTCCTCCGCCACTCACACGGAAATGTGCTGTATCCCATGGATGGCGCCTTTCTGAATATGACCGTCGCCCGAAATCTGGCCTTCTATAAGGTATGGGGCGTTTCGAAATATGCCTTTCAGTCCGCGGCTACGTCTTTATTCTATCCGCTGATCATCGCGGCCGTCTTTTTTATCGCCGGAACGCATCTCGTCATACCGCTGATCGTCAATGTTCTCATTGCCGCCTATTTTTTACTGCTGCTCCAAAGGGCCCTCATCCGTTATGGCCTGCCTCTCCTCCATCAACTGCTCGTCCTGCTTGCCACAATGGCCCTCACCCTGCTGCCCTTATTGGTTGTAAGTGGAATGGAATATGTCCTGCAGCTATTGCTCGTCTTTTTGTTCGCCGACGCGCTGATAGCCTCCCCCCGGGACAAAAAAGTCTACATCTTCGCCCTCCTTGCCGTGGCCACCCGCTATGAAGACATCCTCGTCATCGCCCTTGCCTGCCTCGCGCTCGGATCACAAAAAAATTGGAAGACCGCCGCCAAACTCGCCGCCGTAGCCCTGTCGCCGATCATCATCTTCGGCATCATCAGCCTTTCCAAAAAGAGCTATTTCCTGCCCAACGCTCTCCTTGTGAAACCTTTTCCCACCTACGTCCTTGCCCTGACGATCCTTGCCGCGGCCGCAGGAGCCTGGCTGACCGTCCGCTACACCCGCATAAGCCCGGTGGATCCAAAACAACCCGCGCCTCGTCCAAACCAACCCGCCCCCGAGGCCGCCCAACCAAACCGCCGACCTGCCCAGCCAAATCGCCACCCCGCCCAGCTCGCCGCCGCCATCCTGACCCTGCTGACCGTGCCATTTACCCTTGGCAACGCCGCCAACTTATCCCATTTCCAGCGCGACTGCTATCAAGTATACGACGGACAATTTCTGACCGCCGGTTTCATCCACCTGTATTACAATAAGTCTAGCGTCGGCGTCAACCAACCCGGCGCCGCGAGCTATTTCTCCGAGGGGCGTAAGCTCGACTACACGGGTCTCGCCAGCCTGAACGTCACAGAAAAAAGATCCCAACACGCCTGGTCCCCCCGCTGGGCCGACTCGCTGAGCAGACTGGACGGCATCCGCATTGCCATCGTCGCCGACCCCTGGTTCACACCCCGCCAATTGTCCCGCTGGACAAGGATCGCATCATGGAATTTTCCAGACAACGATCCATC
>DASZOW010000603.1:0-5523 GCA_035550615.1 Puia sp. | reverse complement strand
TGGATGCGATCTTCGATGGCGAGAACTTCCACGTCATGGGCGTCATGGAACATATCGAGCCGGCGGGCATCCATAGCGGTGACAGCCATGCCGTGCTGCCTGCTTTCAATCTTACCCCCATGGAGGTCACGACCATGGAATACTATTCGGAAAAGATCGCCCGCGCACTGAACATCAAGGGGCTCATAAATATCCAATTCGCCATCAAGGACGGCAAGGTCTATGTCATCGAGGCTAACCCGCGGGCTTCCCGGACGACGCCGTTTATCGCCAAGGCCTACCAGATCCCCTATCTGAATGTGGCCACCAAGATCATGATCGGCGGCCACAAGCTCAAGGACTTCACCTTCGAGAAAAAGCTGGAAGGGTTTGCGATCAAGGAGCCGGTCTTCAGCTTCAACAAGTTCCCGGGCGTCAATAAAGAGCTGGGGCCCGAGATGAAGTCTACCGGCGAGGCGATCCGGTTCATCAAGAATCTCCGCGATCCCAATTTCCGGCAGCTTTACAAGGACAGAAGTATGTATCTTTCCAAGTAAAACCGGGAACTTATGCCAGAGGAGATCGAGATTCCTACCGAACATCTCCATGAACAGATACAGGAAGGAGCCGAGGAAAAAAAGCAGCGGTGGACGCTATACCTGGCGTTGTCGACCGCTTTTATGGCCGTATTTGCGGCCGTTGCCGGGCTGCTGGCCGGGCATCATGCCAACGAAGCGCTGATAGAGCGGGTAAAGGCTTCGGATCAGTGGAATTTTTACCAGTCAAAAAATCTAAAACAGGAGATCGCCGTCAACACGGATAAGATCCTGCAGGCGGTTGCCCCGAAACAGCCCATCAGGGCCGGCAGCAACGCGGTGGTGGCAGCGGGTAAACTGGGAGTGCACCCGGCGGGTGAAGGCTCCGCTGCAGCAACGTCATCCGAGGGCGATCACAGCAAGGACATTGTACGTTACGACAAAGAAAAAGAGGAGATAAAAAAACAGGCCGAAGAAGACGAGAAAGCCTCGGACGCCCACCTGGCCAAACACGTGCCCCTATCAAGCGCCGTCACCGCCTTCCAGATCGCCATCGCTATCTCCGCCATCGCCGTGCTGACCCGCCGTAAAGCGCTTTGGTATGCCGGGCTGGTGCTCATGGCCGCCGGTATATACTTTTTGGCGATGGGAATTTTTCCATAGGTGAGAAAAAGCCAACTCTAGCAAGGAATTTGCAGTATCATGGTGGTTCAAACCGCTATACTTATGAAGCAATTCTTTTCCGTGGTCTTTTTTATGAGCGTCCTGTCCGTGGGGATGGGACAGCTTAAGGCAAAAGCCAAATGCCCCGACTTCTATGTAGACGTGCTCAATGGCACCGTCAACGATATCAAGCCGAACTATACCCAGAAGGAGATCAAAGAGAAATTCCCTTGCTTTACCAGCACAGAAGATGAAACGCCAACCGCTAAATGCGGCGGGGGAGTATTTTTCAAAGACAAGGACGTCTTCTTTTATACCAAGAGGAAATATGTCGAGATAGGGCCTAAATTCATCGGCAAGACAAGCATTCCTCTGCTGGGCAAAAAACGCGGTTCCCTGTTCACCACATTGGGCAATCCAAAGGTCAAGGACGATCTGTGGGATGCATACGAGACGCAATACGGCACCCTCGTGCTGCACTTCGATGTAGCCGGGGCCGCCGGCAAGGTCAAATATTTCCAGTTTTCGACGTTGGGACCCGACGGACTCACTCTTTGCGAGTAACGTCGGGAATACCCGGGGTGCGGTCCGGTCTGACGCTTTCAAACAGCTTGCCGAAAGCCGGGTCAGCAAGCAGCACACGAGTCATTTTTGCGACCCCGGTAGAGTTGCAATGATTGATGTTATAAAAATTATTAATGTCACTATCGAGTTCGGGGGTGCAAAGATCAAAGAAGGGGATGTGCAGGCGAGAGCATATTGCGGCCGTAAACGCAAATTTCTGTTTGATATACGCCGCCTGGTACATCGGCACTTGTACGCATGCCAGCCGGATCTGGTGACTCGCGCATAAAGAATCCATCTGTATCAATGCCTTTTCCAGGCTCGTATCCGCATCAGCGAAATACAAACTGGTGATCGTGGCGCCAGGGCCTATAGGATGGCTTAACGTATCCCAATGCTCGTCATGCCTTTCGTACCTATCCCTTCGCCAGGTCTTATCGTCGGGCACCGTGGCACATATATTGAACATCTTGTACTTCAATAAAGCATAGAGCGGCAGATATCGTTCCAGCAGACCGAAGTGGAAATAGTGGACGATCGGCTCGTTTTCCCGTGAAGACCAGAGCGCATATCGCGCAAACTGGTTTTTGCAATACATATTTTGATTATTGTCCAATGACCCGGCTGAGACCATCGGATCAAAGGCAAGTATCGCGACCCTGGGAGCAGGATGCTTCGCGAGGTAATTCTCCAACCTCAACAGTTGCATAGTCAACTCCGAGTGGCCATCCACCCCCAGATTTGCAGCATGTACGCCCAATGCCTTTTCGAATAGCGCCGGATCGAACTCCGCATAGCAGCGGGAGCTGCCGAGAAAAACCAGTTCGTTATCCTCCCCCTCCATATAGTCGAGAGTATCGACGCCGCTGACAACCTTATGTCTTATCCGCCAGTCGATCACCAATTGAATTGCCAGGGCAAATCCCAGGAGGAACAAGAAAAAGCCCAGGAGTTGTTTAAAAAATTCTTTCATGTCTAAAATTGGAAGTAGATAAACGAGGCGTTACTACCGGAATGGGCCAGGATAAGGAATAAGACCACCGAGTATAACGCATAACGGGCGAACTTCAAGGGGATTGCGCCCACATAAGGTTCCCGTTCATTTTTCCGGAACCACCAGTCGAGCAGCACCAAGGGTATTACATACAGGAATAAAAACGACCGGTACATGGGCGGTTTGAAGAACCCGTGGGGTATCGAACGAAGATAGTCGATGGCCTTCCCTATAGTTTCTGCCCGGAAGAATACCCAGCCTATCGTTACAAAAACAAAGGTGCCGGTCATAGCCGCCAATTCACACCAGGTAGGCAATAAGCGGTCATGTGCAACGATCTCCCCGGTATTTCTCCGGTTTCTACGAAGAAGCAATAACGGCAGGAACCCAACGGCATGGAAAGCACCCCATGCAACATAGGTCCAATTGGCGCCGTGCCACAATCCACTAAGCAGGAAGATGATAAACGTATTCCTTATGGCTTTCGCTCTACCCACCCTGGAACCGCCCAGCGGAATATACACATAGTCCCTGAACCAGGATGACAACGAGATATGCCAGCGCCGCCAGAACTCTGCCACATCCCGGGAGAAATAGGGAAATTTGAAATTGGTGAGCAATTCGAACCCAAACAACTTTGCGACCCCGAGCGCGATGTCCGTATATCCGCTGAAGTCGCAATAGATCTGAAACGCAAAATAGACCGACCCGAGCGCCAGGACGGATCCCGAATACCCTGTATAATGTGCGAAGATATCGTCGACGATCGGGCCCAGAGTATCGGCGATGACCATTTTTTTAAAAAACCCCCACAACATCAATCGAAGGCCCTGGACAGCCTGGAGGCGCTGAAATGTACGGGGTTGCCGGACCTGGGGAAGAAGGTGTGTCGCCCTTTCGATAGGGCCAGCCACCAGCAAGGGGAAAAAACTAACGAACAGTGCGTACTCGACAAAGCTCTTTACCGGTTCCAGCTTATTCCGGTAGATGTCGATCACATAGCTCATGCCATGAAAAGTGTAGAAGGAGATCCCTACCGGCAGGATGATCCTGATAAGGTAAGGATGGAAGGGCATTCCGAATCTGCCGAGCAATTCCCCGGCCTCGCTGATGAAAAAATTATAGTATTTAAAAATGCAAAGAACGAGCAGGTTGTTGATCAGACTAAGGATGAGGAATAGCTTTCGCTTCGAAACAGGGCCTTTTGCGACCAGGAAGCCAAAGGAATAGTCGATGAGCGTGGACAACAGCAGCAACCCTGTAAATTTCCAGTTCCACCAGCCATAAAATATATAGCTGCTCAGTAGTAGCAACCTGTTCTGCCAGTTGACGGACCTGCCGCAGACGAACCAATACAGCATAAATACCGCCGGCAGAAAAATCAGGAAGGCAACAGAAGTAAACAGCATCGCTTATAATGGAATTGGATTCTGGGTTCGGGAAAGTGTCCTTTAAGACATTTCGGGAAAATACGATTTTTTGCGTTAAAAACAAGCCGGGCAAGCGTATCAGAACTGGTTTCCACCGCCTTTTTCATTGACCAGTGGGAATGCCAAATGAAACCAGCTGGTATATCTTCCAGGATCGGACAGCATGTCAGCAGCGATCTCGGCCATGTTCCGGTAACAATAATCCCCGACTTCCGCCGGATCGGGCCGAATCTCTCCGTTGTATTGCCCGACAAACACGTGGTCGAATTCATGTTCGGTCAGCCCGTTATCGTATTCGGAGCGATAGGTAAAGGCGAAAAGTCTTGTAAGCGATGTCGTAAATCCGAGCTCTTCGCGGAGCCGCCGGATGGCGGCGGCCTCCGTTTCCTCCCCGGGACGGGGATGGCTGCAGCAGGCATTGGTCCATAAACCGGGACTATGATATTTTCCCGCCGCGCGCCGCTGCAACAGCATTCTTCCCTTCCTGTCGAATATGAAAACGCTGAAAGCCCTGTGTAGAAGGGCTTTCTCGTGGGCTTCGATCTTTTCCATCACGCCCAGCGGCATATCGTTCTCGTCAACAAGAATTACTTCTTCCCTGGGCATATGCGGTCAAAAGCGCTGCAGCTGTGTCTTCAGAAGCTTACGCGCAAAGTGGATGCGACTCTTGATGGTGCCCAGCGGCTCCTGCAGCATTTCGGCTATCTCATGATATTTGAACCCGTCGAAATAAAGCAGAAAAGGATTCCTGAAGATCTCGGGCAGTTTGTGGATAGCCGCCTGGATATCCTTGACCCGCAAGTTGCTCTCTACCGTGGCCGGAGCCGCCATCTGGGCGGAATTTAAAAGGAATTCATTCGGGGTACTGTCAAAGATCGTGTTTTGTTTTGCCTTTCTGCGGTAATTGTTGATGAAGATATTCCGCATGATCGTATAAAGCCACGCTTTGATGTTGGTACCGACATTATATTTATCCTTATTTGCTAAGGCGCGAAAAAGCGTTTCCTGGAAAAGGTCTTTGGCTGCTTCGGAATCACGGGTAAGCGTGATAGCGAACGGCTTTAAGAACTCTGCATTGTTGACCAGAAGCTGGTTGAATTCTGCTGTAGCCATGAGTTAAAAAAAGGTTTAATTGTGCTGTAGATACTGTGCCTGTTCAAAATTAAATCTTAAAGAACGGCGATTCAAAATTATGTGACCTGTGGTTCTGTTAAAACGTAGGCCTCGGATAATCAATCGCTTGTACTTTCCTGTCTGTTGATTGGTGTGCCATGCTGTTGTTCATTTTTTCCCTTTTCCAATGCAAAAAGAGGGCCTGGCGGCAAAAATGCCAGAAAGGCAGAATATTTTGGGATTT
>DASZOW010000602.1:0-5425 GCA_035550615.1 Puia sp. | reverse complement strand
TCCTCTCCCTGTTATTACTACCCTTTAAAAAGCAATATGAAGACGAATAAATTCGATATCATCGTTATCGGCGCGGGTTCTGCCGGCCTCAGTGTCGGCCTGGCTATGAACAAGCTCGGCTTTCAGGTGTTGATGATCGCCCGGTCCGAAAAGGAGGTAGGAGGCGAGTGCCTGAACACCGGCTGCATTCCCAGCAAGGCGCTTATCCATGTTGCGAAAATCGTCCATCATGCACGATCGGCAGCGGAATTCGGCTGGGACGGCAAAGGAGTGACCGACTGGTGCAAAGTTCTTGACTACGTTAAAAATGCCCAAGACATTATTCGTACCCACGAGAATGCAGAGACGCTTCGGCAGGCCGGGATAACCGTCGCACTGGGGCATGCCCAATTCGTCGACAAACGCTCCGTGCAGGTAAACGGCAAGATTTTCGTCGGTAAAAAAATAGTGATCGCCACCGGATCCAGGCCTCAGCCATTGAACGTACCTGGTATCGAACTGGTTTCCTGCTTTGACAACGAAACCATCTTCGGGATGGACAAGCTACCCGAAACCCTCCTCGTCGCCGGAGGCGGACCGGTCGGAGTCGAAATTGCCCAGGCTATGAGCCGGCTGGGAAGCCGGGTTACCCTGGTCCACAACGGGCCGATGATCCTGGAGCACGATGATCCGGCCCTAAGCGGGATCCTGTTTCACCGGCTGGAAGCCGAAGGCATCACCATCTTGCTGAATTGCCAGCTGGACAGCTTTACCTCGGCACACGAGGCCCGCGTTCGGATGAAAGACGGTGCGTCTCGTTATGTCTCATTCGAGTCGGTTTTTATCGCTACCGGCAGAGTCCTGAACATTGAGGGGCTGGAACTGCCCAATGCACGCATCCAAGTGAGGGAAGACAGGATCGGATCGAATGACTATCTGCAAACCAGCAATAAGCACGTATTTCTTTGCGGCGATGTTGCGGGAAGATTGAAATTTTCGCACGTGGCGGAATATCATGCCCGGATCCTGATCAACAACTTCTTTTCTCCGATTAAAAAGAAACACCGGGTAGACAATCTCTCCTGGGTAACGTTCACAGACCCGGAGCTCGCCACCTTTGGTCTTAGCGAAGCCCAATTACGGCAAAGAGGCATCCCCTATGAGCGGCTGGAGCAGGACTTCGTCGGGGACGACCGGGCAGCTGCCGACGACTATCGCTATGGAAAGCTGATCGTGTTGATCAAAAAAGGAAGGGTTCCCGGTCGAAGGCGCATCCTTGGCGGGTCGATGATCGCCCCCAACGCCGGCGAACTGATACAGGAGCTCTTGTTGCTTCAAATCAGCAGGTCATCACTTAATCCACTTTTTGACAAAATATACCCTTACCCTGTGGCGGCACGCATTAACCAGCAATTGGCTATTCGGCTCAGGGAACGTCAGATCACCTCTGTGACAAAAGCATTGCTGAGGTGGGCATTCCACTTATAGTTCGGATAATTACAGCTACGAGCGGTCGCTTGACACGAGCGAAGATTATTGCCTGCTTTTTAAAAAGACCAGTAGAGCATCCAATTCCTCTTTTTTAAGAAGCCCGCCGTAAGCCGGCATGTTGCTGCTGCCATTGACGATCCTTATGCGCATTTGATCCACAGATAGCCGTCGGCCCACCGTAGATAAGTCTGGTCCCGTAATACCGCCATTGCCGCTTATTTTGTGACAATACAGACATGCCTTCTGATAAAAGAGCGTTGCACCATATAGTACCAGGCTATCCGATGAATGAATGGCTGTTAGTGATAGTGGCGTCGCTTTGAATTTGGGCGACCAGGGCGAGCGCAACCCGGTAATGAAAAGACTGAGTACGAATACGACCGCACAGGGCACCGAACACGGCCCAGGGCCGCCGGATCGGGCTTCGTTGGCCTTTATTTGAAATGAAAGGTATTGCCAACAATATAATCACGGTGAGTATCGGCCCGATGACGATGGCATATGATTCGATCCGCGGTGGCATCAAGGCGAATAACGCAAAGATGGCCAGTAAATACCAATCGGGCTTGGGCGTGGCATGAACAAGGGAAGGATCCGGCGGTTGGGTAAGTTTGGGAGGCCCGAAGACAACAGCCAACATGATTACAGCGATAATCGTGAACGCTGCGAACAACATGTCACGCCAGGCCGCATTTGGCCAGAACGGGACACCTGCTTTCGCAAGCATATCTTTGTACCACTGTTTGTATTTTGCAGGATTCACAGGTCGTCCGACTTTGGGTGGTTCCGATATCCCATTGCGAAATACCAGCATGACATGCAGGCCGATAAACAAAAAGATAAATGAGGGAATGATGAACACATGATAGGCAAAGAACCTGCTGAGGGATTGCTTGTCGAGCGTACTCCCGCCCAGGAGCAATCGCGCGGCATATTTGCCAATGACCGGTAGCCTTCCCAATTGCTCCGCCGCAACAACGGACGACCACACGCCATTGGAATCCCATCGCAGGAGCTGGCCGGTAAAGCCCATCGCGATCGTCATAAAGAGAAGGAACACACCCGTCATCCATGTTACCTCTCTTGGATATTTATATGCTGCGGTGATGTAGACCCGTATCATATGTATGCCTACCATGACGATCATGGCCGACGCGCCGAAATAATGCATGCCGCGTAGCACCCTTCCGAACTTTGCCTGGCTGGTGATGAACTGCAGGGATCGGTAAGCGTCGCTGGAGGCAGGTTGGTATTGCAACGACAACGCGATGCCGGTCACGACCTGCAGAATAAACAGAAATAGGGTGCAGCTGCCGAATACATAGGCCCATTTTGCCCCCGGCGGGACGGGGTGCCTGGCAAGGTTGCGTACGGCACTGATCCACCCGGTACGCTCCTCGATCCAATTGGCTAATTTCTTAATCCTTGACATTGTTCTATGCTGTTAATGGCGTGAGTGGCAAGGGAGACGTTTGTATCTCGACTTTACCCTTATTGATCCTCACTGGGTAACGGCGCAGGGATCGGGGCGGCGGTCCGGCCGCCACTGTGCCATCCTTGTAATAGACCCCGCCATGACACGGGCACATGAAAAGCTCCGCATCCTTTTCCCACCTGACGGGACAACCGAGGTGCGTGCAGTTGGCAGAAAAGGCGGTGAACGCATTTTCCGCGTCTCTTCGAAGCCAGGCCGCCGTATGCGCTTCACTACCCGCCCAGGCCCGGGGGTCGGCATTTTGGAAGGTTACAAGGCGTATGGTTCCGATCTCGAATCCTTGCAGGTCGGCAACAGGTCGCCAAAGCGGCGGTACCTTGACCAACAGCGGGGCAAAGACGGACGCCAATATAGGGATGCCTGCAAAGGCGGCCGACAAACCGCTCAGTCCAAGGCCGAGCCAGATCAGGAGTTTTCTCCGCCGTTCATCGACTTTATTTTCTTTCATGATCCAGAAGAATGACCCACCTTGTAAGGGCAATGAATGTTACTATAATGCCTACGACCAGCATCATCCAGGCCGCCAGTAGTCCCCAGAAGATGAAACCTATGCCTGCTGCCAGAAAGAAAGGCCAATACGTAGGCTTTGGAAGATCAGCGGGAATAGCCTTGTCCCATTGTTCCGGTGGGATACCGCCAGGTCCGCAGGTAGATCGTTGTTCGTTCATTGGTATTTATTTATGGGTGAAATAATGGCAATATCCTCCTTCTCTTTCCTGAGCCATAGCCAAAAAAGGTAAAGGCAGCCCGATAAATAGATGATACAGCCGGGCACCCACATGATCAGGCCGGCCGTTTGCAGATCCTCCTGCCCGGAATGCCGGTAAACGTGCTGCGGGGTGAAAGCGATCAGCAATCCCATGAGCGAACAGCTGATACAGGATGTAGCCAGATAAAGGATGCCGCCAAGTGGATGGATCCTGTACAATGGATAAGGTGCAAATAGTGGCCAACAAAACAGCATGCCCCCTGCTACGAGACTTACCTGGTGGAAAAAAGAGAAGAGCAGGAACCCGTGCATCGCCATGGATGCGTTGTAAAAGACCGGAACGTGCCATATCCACATGATGGCCGTTCCCCCTAACCATGCCAACCATCGATGTGTGAACAGAAAACGCGAGAGCCGGAGGAGCCACGGCCGATGCCAGCGAGCCGGCAGGCCGATCACGAACAAGGGACCGCAGATCAGAAACAACATGATATGGACAACCATGTGCAAGCTCACCGGATGATCCGACATGGGCCAATACGGCATGCTGCAGGACGCAAGAAGAAGCAGACAGGCGGCCGCAAGGCAAAACACGCTCTTTACTCTTTTTGGATCTTCGATCGGTTGCATCATGATGAGATTTTTTCAAGGTGGGGAATAGCGTATACGATGGCAAAGATGAACACCCAGACGATGTCAACGAAATGCCAATAAATTCCGACCGCTCTCATTATCGGCGCCGGGATCGTCTTACGCCTTGCAATGAATTGCCACAAAAGGACAAGCATGATCAGGATGCCGATCGAGACATGCAGGCCGTGGAACCCGGTGAGTGTAAAGAAGGAGGTGCCGAAGACGCCGGTGCTTGGGTCTACCCCATCGTGCAGCAGGCTTGCATATTCTTTGGCTTGACCGCACAGGAATACGATGGCCAGTACAATGGTCACTATCAGCCAATTCCGCGCGCGGCGGTTGCTCATCCGGGTATGCGTGCGTTCGACGCGCCACCAGCTAAAGCTGCTCGCCCACAAAGCAAGGCTAAACATGCCCGTAGAGCGGATATCCAGGTGCGCGAGCGGGGCGCCCTGGTATCCGGGTTTGTAGGCAAAATAAACATATGCCATGATCAGGCACAGGAAGAACATGGCTTCCGTGCCCACGAGCAGCTGCATCATGACGGTATAGATATTCAGGTGTCTGCCACGGCGGTCTTTTACTATTTCGCCGGCTGTTTCTTCAGGTCGTTTGTAATCCCTGAACGGTCTGGCGCTGGCCACCGGAATGACGGCGTCATAATTCTTCAACGGAGGCGGGGAAGGGGTAGACCACTCCAGGGTATCGGCATCCCAGGGATCACCCGGCGCCGGTGCTCCTCGCCTGACCGTCTTTACCAGGATATAGATGAGCAATGCTACAGCTACTGCCATCAGATATCCGCCAATGGTCGAGACCTGGTTAAGGATCGCCCAGCCAGGCAGGTCGGGATAAGTGTATACACGTCTGGGCATACCCATGGCCCCCAGGGCATGCTGGACAAGAAAAGTCAGATTGAAACCAATCACGAACAGCCAGAAGAACCATTTGGAGAGCCGCTCGTCAGGATAGCGTCCGGTAATCTTCGGCAGCCAGTAAAAAAGCCCGGCGAATAGGCCGAAGAGTGAGCCGCCAATGAATACGAAATGCAAATGGGCAACCACATAGTACGTGTCCGTCAGCTGCCAATCGATCGGCACGATGGCAAACGAGATGCC
>DASZOW010000601.1:0-7974 GCA_035550615.1 Puia sp. | reverse complement strand
GGAGCCGGAGTAAGCCAGAATAATGGCGTTTCGGCGGCCATTCGAACTTTGCCGGGGAGATACATCAACACGCAGATGGAACCAAGGGCGAAACCATAGCGATACCAGGAAGGCGGGATCTTTGGTCCCAGGAAGAATGACAGCGGGAGGAAGGCAGTAAAGAGCAGTACACCGAACCCGAAGCGGGGGCTTGGCGCCAGGAAGAACCAACTGGCGGCCACTATTAGCAGCAGGGCCAGGAGGGTGCGCAGCCGGCGGAGATCGAAGGGAACACGTGGCTTGAGCACGAAGAGACTCGTCGATGCCAGGGTCAGGAGCATAATCACCTTGTGCTGGGGCAGGATGGAATGGAACCAGCCAGGGATCCAATGAGCATGTTCCCTTGCAAATGCATAGCTGTTGGTGAAATCCTGGTTGTACATCCGGTTAGAGAGGGTAATGTAGTTGCGGAGCAGGTTTGCCATGCCCGCGGGCAATTGCCAGTCTGGGTGACCGGTCCCAATGGGCAATGGAAAAAGCAAATAGCCGGTGGTTATATAGTTCCTTGCCAGGACAGGTGCGATGACGAAAAATGCTGTGAAGGTTGTAAACAGAAAGTTGTGCCAGGTAAGACGACGAAACAGGTACCATGCAAGAAGGATAAGAATAAACAGGCCGGAGAGTTTGAAGCCTATAGCAGCAAGCGTGATCAGAATAAAAAGCCGGGAAGAGCGGGAACCGTGATCCGGGCCCCATTCGTGGGCGGCGGGGATAGGTGGCGCCGGTTCGAGCAGGATCTGCAGTAGAAAATCTATGGCGAGGAAGTAGCAGGCTGTTACGATGGTGTCATAGTCGGTGGAATTGGAAGTGTCCCTGAACAGTTCCCAGTCCAGTAGGCTGTAGGCGATCACCAGAAAGTAAAACAGGCAAAGGGCGCGGGAAGCGGCCGACGCAGAGGCTTTTTGCCAATGGTACTGCCAACGGGCGACCAGCCAAATGAAAAACCAGATAGCGAGGGTGACGTTGAGGTAGCTGAATGATCCGGTGTTAAACAGATGGAACCACGCAATCAGGTTGAACCAGTTGGAACCCAGGCCAAACCGGGGAAAGAGATTCGCGAGGCCCGGCACTGTCCGGTAGTGCATGGCCCAGGAGACGATCTGCAGATGATAGATGCGGGTATCGCCGCTCGACGTTTTCAGGCAGCTAAGAAGGAGAAAAACGATCAGGCAGAGAATGAAGAAAAAGAGGCCGATCCCGGTGAACGGAGCTTTGCGCGGGTGGGCGCCGGCCGGTAAGAGGGCAGAGAGCCTTTTAGGGGCAAGAAGGAAGGTTGCAGTGGCCGTAACAGCGGTCAGCAGAAGCAGGTAACCAAATTTCATGGGGACGAACAACTGTAACCAGGAAGCCAGGATGCTCAGCAAGAGGCAGCCGGACAGGAATAGAAAGGGCAAGAAAGAGCTCCATGAATTAAACCAGAGGCGGTCGGCCGAAACATTTCGATTTAGCAGCAGGAGAACGGGCGCTCCCCAGACAAAGCAGATGCCGGAAATGATCAGAAATTGGAGGATTTGCAGCAGCATGATATTTTGTGCGGATGTAAGATTGAGTTAAAGATAAAATAATTGGCTAATATTGATCATGCCTATTGGCAGAACAGAAAGGCATATCACCTACCTGGATGGGCTACTATTTGCGCAGGATCGGGTGGATCGGCGTGGCGATCATGAAGCGGTATTTTGTCTGATCAGTCGGCATGCTGTTGCATCCGATGGACATATTTTCCGATCATATCGAATTCGATATTCACGGTGGCGCCGGCTTTGATGGACCGGATGTTAGTATGTTCGAAGGTGTAGGGGATGATGGCGACGTCGAACCGGGATCTTTTGACATTGAAGATGGTGAGGCTGATGCCGTTGAGGCTGATGGAGCCTTTTTCAATGACGAGGTGGCTGAATTTTTTTGGAAATTCGAAACGAAATTCCCAGCTGCCGTCGAGTTCTTTCCGATCGATGCAGGTGGCGGTGGTGTCGACATGGCCCTGGACGATGTGTCCGTCCAGCCGGCCGTTGATGATGAGGCATCTTTCCAGGTTGACCAGGTCGCCGGGCTGCCAGTGGCCGAGACTGGATTTTTCGAGCGTTTCCCGGATAGCCGTCACGCGGTGGCGGGTACCCCCGGTTTGATCTACGGTGAGGCAGACACCGTTATGTGAAATGCTTTGGTCGATCTTTAGTTCCGGGGAGATGGCAGATTCGATCCAGAAGATCTTGTTGGCGCCGTGGTTTTCGATGGAGCTGACTTTGCCGAGGGATTCGATGATGCCGGTGAACATAGGCTGCAATTTCGGAATTTTATGGATAGGTTTTCGATTTTCGGGAATTTGGCTTATATTTGCCGTCCCAACGAACCAACGGTTCGTTGGCGATCATTAAAAGGAGGTATATTAAATTATGTTAATTATTGATTCCAAAGATTGCGAAAACATCGATAAGGCTCTCAAGAAGTACAAGAAGAAGTTTGAAAAGGCTAAGGTCCTTGTACAGTTGAGGGAGCGTCAATCTTACATCAAGCCGTCTGTTAGACGCAGGGGGCAGGTGTTGAAGGCGGTCTACAAGCAGCAGGTTGCCAGCGGAAAGTTCGATTAAGCTTATACTTAATATATAATTGTGAGAGATTGCGGAAGCAATCTCTTTTTTTTTCTGCCAGGGGCCTTTTGTGGGGAAATGGAGGGCATGGGCGGCATAATTGCCTTAATTTTAGGGTAAAACCGGTGGTTTGGAAGCGTTTATCTCCTCTTTTGTCGATTATTTAAAGTTCGAGAAGCGGTATTCGGAGCATACGATCCGGGGGTATCGGGATGATCTGGATGCCTTTAGGGAGTATTTGCGGGTAGATTTTGGGGAGACGGAGGAGAGGGCGGTCTCGGCGGCGATGATCCGGAGCTGGCTGGCGTCGTTGAAGGATGGGGGGCTGAGTTCGCGGAGTGTGAACCGGAAGATATCCAGTTTACGAAGTTTTTACAAGTATTTGTTACGGAGGGGGGAGGTGGAGCAGTCGCCGATGACTGCGATCATTGCGCCCAGGGCGGCCAAGCGGTTGCCGGTGTTTGTGGAGCAGGAGCAGATGATGGAGCTTTTTGGGGAGGTGCGGTTTCCGGATGACTGGGAGGGCTTGACGGACAGGCTCTTGTTGGCGTTGTTGTACAATACCGGGATGCGGTTGAGCGAGCTGATCCATTTAAAGGAGGGGCAGATCGACAGCAGTAACAGGGTGATCAAGGTGTTGGGGAAAGGCAATAAAGAGAGGGTGATACCGGTGAGTGCGGTTTTGCTGGAGGCGGTGGGGGAGTATAGAGAAAAGAAGCGGTTGTTGCCGGAGGGGGTGGACATGGAGGTGCTGCTGGTCGGGCGGAAGGGTAAGAAATTATATCCCAAGTATGTATACAGGGCGGTGGGGGATTACCTGGCGCAGGTGACGACGATCGAGAAGAAGAGTCCGCATGTGTTGCGGCATACGTTTGCCACACATTTAATGAATGCCGGTGCGGAGCTGAATAGCGTTAAAGAGTTATTGGGGCATGCGAGCCTGGCGGCGACGCAGGTGTACACGCATAATACTATTGAAAAATTGAAGGATATCTATAAGAAGGCGCATCCCAAGGCATGAATAATCAGCCGAGGTATCTTTAACGTTTTTCGCGGCAGAAAGTCTGCGTTTTATTTGGAAAAAACCTGTTGAAAGATTAACTTCATTGTCCCACGCTACCTTATCCATTGCAGTGTTTGTGAGTGGTCAGAGGCCGCTCGTCCGCCCGGACAGATATTGGGGCTTGCTGGAATGCGCCAATCGATCTGCAACGAATTACCAGCGCAGTTCACGCACAGCAGGAGTTTTTCAGGTAGAGAAAGTTCTTTAATTTATTGTTCACTAAAATTTGGGATGCTATGAACGTTAACATTCAAACCGTGCACTTTGATGCAGACGGAAAGTTAGTAGAGTATGTAACCAAAAAAATGTCGAAACTAAGCACATTCCATGACAGGATCATCAAGGTAGACGTCTTCTTGAAGTTGGACAATGTGGTTCACACCATCAAGGACAAGATCGCCGAGATCAGGGTCTCTGTTCCCAAGCACCATTTTTTCGTTAAATGTTCCTCCAAATCGTTTGAAGAATCGTTTGACAGTGCATTCGAGTCATTGGTCAATCAAGTAAAAAGAAAAAAAGACAAGCAAGTTGCTTAAGATATTAAAAGACCCCCTCCGGGGGTCTTTTTTTTTCTGGGTGGTGCAGGTTTTTGGCGGCGGGGGCGGGGATTTTTGGGGCTGGCGGATATTATGAGCGAATAACTTAAAAAAACGGGTTTAAAATTTTTGAATTTAACAATTTCACCTACCTTTGCCTTCCCAAAAAAAGCAGTAGATCAGTGTGATGCGAGTCGGGATGGGTTACAAGCCAGAGTAGCTCAGTTGGTAGAGCAGCTGATTTGTAATCAGCTGGTCGGGGGTTCGAGTCCCTTCTCTGGCTCCTGGGAGGCGACGATCGCCTCCAGCATATAAAAAAAGCCGGGCAAGTAGCCAAGTGGCCAACGGCAACAGACTGTAAATCTGTCCTCTTCGGAGTTCGGTGGTTCGAATCCATCCTTGCCCACGAGTCGAAGTTGTTCTTTCAGGCATGCGGAAGTAGCTCAGTTGGTAGAGCGACAGCCTTCCAAGCTGTAGGTCGCGGGTTCGAACCTCGTCTTCCGCTCAAGAGTCATCGTTTGAGGGGCCTAATGAGAATGGGGGGATTCTACCAGCCGTTGTAGCTCAGGGGTAGAGCACTTCCTTGGTAAGGAAGAGGTCGTGAGTTCAATTCTCATCAACGGCTCTAAAATTTTCGGGTTTTTGAAATTTGCAGGTTTCGTCACCGGGTTGGTGGGGGGACCTGATAGAGTTATAAGGCTGCGAGAGGCAGCTTGTCCGTGAGGGCAATGATTTTAAAACACAACTTAAAAACAGATAACAATGTCAAAAGAGACCTTCAAGAGGGACAAACCCCACGTTAACGTTGGTACGATTGGTCACGTTGACCATGGTAAGACCACTTTGACTGCTGCTATTACTTCCATCCTTTCTTCGAGAGGTTTGGCAGAAGCAAAAAAATATGACGAGATCGATGCGGCGCCGGAAGAAAAGGAGCGGGGTATCACCATCAATACAGCACACGTCGAGTATCAGACGGCCAACCGTCACTATGCGCACGTGGACTGTCCCGGTCACGCAGACTATGTAAAAAATATGATCACCGGTGCTGCCCAGATGGACGGCGCTATCCTGGTAGTTGCTGCAACCGACGGCCCCATGCCTCAAACGAAAGAGCATATCCTGCTGGCTCGCCAGGTAGGCGTTCCCCGCATTGTGGTTTTCATGAACAAGGTTGACCTTGTGGATGACCCCGAGCTGCTGGAACTGGTTGAAATGGAGATCCGCGAGCTGCTGACCTCTTATGGTTTCGACGGTGACAATACGCCGATCATCAAGGGTAGCGCTACGGGTGCTCTTGCCGGTGAGGACAAATGGGTCAAGGCTATCGACGAGCTGATGGCTGCTGTCGACAGCTATATCCCGCTGCCTCCGCGTCCGGTGGATCAGCCGTTCCTGATGTCTGTTGAAGATGTGTTCTCTATTACCGGTCGTGGTACTGTTGCCACGGGTCGTATCGAGCGTGGCCGTATCAAGGTCGGTGAGGCTATCGAGATCGTCGGTCTGCAGGATGCTCCCCTGAACTCTACGGTTACGGGCGTTGAAATGTTCCGTAAGCTGCTGGATCAGGGTGAAGCTGGTGACAATGCCGGTCTGCTGCTCCGTGGTATTGAAAAGACCCAGATCCGTCGTGGTATGGTGCTTTGCAAGCCCGGTTCTATTACTCCGCACACCGAGTTCAAAGGTGAGGTTTATGTACTGAGCAAGGAAGAAGGTGGCCGTCACACTCCTTTCTTCAACAAGTATCGTCCCCAGTTCTATTTCCGTACTACGGACGTAACCGGTGAGGTTACGCTGCCGGCTGGTACTGAGATGGTAATGCCTGGTGACAACACTTCTTTGAGCGTTGTGCTGATTGCGCCGATCGCCATGGAAAAAGGTCTGAAGTTCGCTATCCGCGAAGGTGGCCGTACGGTAGGTGCCGGTCAGGTGACTGAGATTATCAAGTAGCGGTTTCGGGGGACTCCCCAGAATCGTGAATTAAAATCTGCGGATTTTTTATATCTTTGTGAGACTGAGAGCTGTTCCGCATGGAATAGCTCTCGGTTTTCTTAAACGCCGGTGGCGTTTAGGCCGCAGGCGAGCGGATACGGGCATAGTATAACGGTAGTACAGAGGTCTCCAAAACCTTCAGTCTGGGTTCGAATCCTAGTGCCCGTGCAGTGAGCCGGACGGAGTCCGGTGCGGTGAGTACCCGAGGAACGAAGTTCTGCACAGCTATTTGTGGCCGTAAGCCGGCGGCGATTACCGGTTGAAAAATTAGTAAACATGAACAAAATCGCGATCTATTTCCGGGAGTCGTATAAGGAGTTGCTGGAAAAAGTGACCTGGCCGACGTGGCCGCAATTGCAACAGGCAACGGTGATCGTATTGGTCGCTACCATCCTGATCACGTTTGTCGTATGGATCATGGATACGATATCCAGCGCTGTGTTGCATCTTATCTATTCATTTCTCTAATGGCTAACGGTTTGCGTGTGATTTTGCCAAAATCTCTTTTATGACGGAAACAGTCAATCAATCAGAAACCAAGGCCCCGGAAGGTAAGCCTCAGCCGGAGACCAAGTGGTATGTGCTGCGTGTAGTGAGCGGCAAAGAGCGTAAGGTAAAGGAGTACCTGGATAAGGAGATCTCTCGTGGCGGTTGGAGCGAAATTGTAAAGCAGGTATTCCTGCCTGTGGAGAAGGTTTATAAGGTTCAGAACGGGAAGAAGGTAATGCGTGAGCGCAATTATTATCCGGGATATGTGATGGTGGAGGTTACGGAAGGGAAGTTGGGTGATGACCTGAAGGAAGTGATCAAGAACACCAATAGCGTTATACATTTTCTTGGGAAGGAGAACCCGATAGCGCTGCGGAAGGCGGAAGTGAACAAGATGCTGGGCAAGATGGATGAGATGGCCGAGTCGGGTAGTATGAGTATGAGCGAGCCCTTTATTATCGGTGAGACGATCAAGATCATCGAAGGACCGTTCAATGATTTCAATGGGATTATCGAGGAGGTGAACGATGAGAAGAAGAAGTTGAAGGTGACGGTGAAGATCTTCGGTCGTAGTACGCCGGTAGAATTGAATTACATGCAGGTAGAGAAGATAGCATAGTGATATAACGCTCCGTTGAGTCTATGCGTAGCTTTTGGGGACATAAAATAAAAAAGCCTTCCGGATGGAAGGCCCCCGAGCGAAAGCGAATCTATGCGTCGCTTTTGGGAACATAAATTTAAAAAGCCTTCCGGATGGAAGGCCCCCGAGCGAAAGCGAGACGAACACAAATTTAAAAAGCCTTCCGGATGGAAGGCTTTTTCGCTATTGCTATATTCTTAATTTCCATTGTCATTGTCGAAATCGAAATGGGGAGGAGTGGGCTCGTCATACGTCGGCGTCGGCTCCGATACGGCGGGTGGCATCATGGGAGTTGTAGCCGGTGCGGCGGGTTTGGGAGCGGGTTTCTTTTTAGCGGCCTTTTTCTTGGGCGCGGCTTTTTTAGCGGGGGCCTTTTTAGCAGGAGCTTTTTTGGCGGGGGCTTTCTTTGCGGCTTTTTTTACGGCTTTCTTCGCAGTCTTTTTCGCAGCTTTTTTGGCAGCTTTTTTCGGAGCTGCTTTTTTCTTAGCAACCTTCTTTTTGGCAGCTTTTTTTGGAGCCGCTTTTTTTACCGCTTTTTTAGCTGCCTTCTTAGCTGCCTTTTTTGGAGCCGCTTTTTTGGCCGCCTTTTTCTTAGACTTTGACATAGTTTGTTGAGCGTTTTAA
>DASZOW010000600.1:0-10426 GCA_035550615.1 Puia sp. | reverse complement strand
TGGCTGCGCAGTTCGACGATACCAATCCCGATTCGCTTCAGGGGTCGCTGCGGGTTACCAAGGTGGACCTTGTGCAGGGGAGACAGCATCTGGCGACCGATAGCGTGGTCCTGCTCGCCGCAAGGGATGCGGACAGGGAGCATATACAGCTCCATTCCGAGATGGCCGATCTCGATCTGGATGGGCATTATCTGCTGACGCAGATCCCTGGCGCGCTGAAACAGACGATCAGCAAATATTATCAGGGGGAGCAGGCGGGGGGAGCGCCGGTGGCAGGTGGGAAGCAGGCGGGAGCGCCGGTGGCAGGGGTACAGGCTGGCGGAGTGCGGCCGGGGGGATCGGGGACGCAGCCGGGGGCGGATATGGGAGGCGTGCAGGATACTGCTGTGGCGCCGCAGGACTGGACGTTGCGGATACAGCTTCGGACTTCGCCGATCGTGCTGGCGTATCTGCCTTCCCTGCGCGGGAGCGATACGCTGGGCGGGGTGGTCACTTATAACAGCGAGCGGGACGATCTGCACCTGGGCATCAGGACGCCGCGGATCGTCTTCGGCACACAGTTCTTCCATAACATAAATATCGCCGCAGGCACCGGTAACGGGGAGATGCGATATGTGGTGGCGCTCTCGGATGCACATGGCAGCGGGTTTGCCTTACACAAGACGTCAGTCGCGGGCGCGCTGAAGGACAACAAACTGACGACAACGCTTTTACTGAAGGATAGCGCCGGCAAGGATCGTTTCGAACTGGCGGGCGAGCTCGAAAAGTTAGCCGCGGGTTTGAAATTCCATTTCGATCCGGACAGCCTGCTGCTCAACTACGAGCGTTGGCAGGTAAGCCGCGACAATTTCATCCGGTACGATTCTACGGGCGTCATCGCCCATCACTTCACCATCAGCAACGACATGGATTCGCTTAGCCTTACCAGCAAGGGTGCTACGGGCGACTCCCCGCTGGAGGTGCGTTTCGGGAATTTCCGGCTGAGCACGATCAGCCGTCTCGCCAACCAGGACTCGGTGATCGCCGACGGCATCCTGAATGGTAGCGCGGAAGTTAAAAATGTAACGACGAATCCCGTGTTCACCTCCGATCTGAAAATACAAAACCTGAGCTATAAGAGCGACACGCTGGGCGACCTGTCCCTCAGGGTCAACAACGAAAAGGCCAATGCGTTCTCCGCCGATATCGGGCTACAGGGAAAGAACAACGATATTGCGGTCTCGGGCGATTATTATACGGGCGAGAGCAAGATGGATCTCAAGCTGGATCTGCGGCGGGTCAACCTGGCGGCCTTTTCCCACGCGGCTTCAGGGGTCGTCGATAAGATGAAGGGATATCTTACGGGTGCATTCACCATTACCGGGACATTCGACAAGCCGAACGTCAGGGGCAATCTTTATTTCGACAGCAGCGTGATCACGCCCACGGTGTCCGGCGAAGCGCTGGACGTGTCCAAAGACCGGATCGCTTTCGACGAGGACGGTTTCAACTTCAGCGAGTTCACGCTCAGGGATTCGGCCGGCAACAAGCTGATCATCGACGGCAACGTCTTTACGAAGGATTATCACAAGTTTGCGTTCGATATTTCGGTGAACGCACAGAATTTCCGGATGGTGAACGCGCCGGTAAACAGCAGCCGGCAATTTTATGGTCAGCTCAATCTCGATGCGGCTATCAACCTGGAAGGAAAAATGGATGCGCCGAAGATCGACGGCACCATCCGGCTAAATAAACGCACGAATTTCTATTACGTCCTGCCGGGCGACGACCCGGAGGTCAGCGATCGGATCGGCGTAGTCCGTTTTGTCGATCATCACACGGGAGATTCGCTCGTCGACAAGAAGGCGCTGGTGATACATGCAAAGAGAACGGAGCTCAAGGGGGCCGATGTGAGCCTGAACCTGCTTACCGATACCAGCGCGTTGCTGAACATCGTGATCGATCCGCGCAGCGGGGACGCCCTCAATGTTCGCGGCCAGAGCAATCTCGTTTTTCAACTCGAGAAAAGCGGCAAGATGGACCTGACGGGTTCATACCAGGTAAACGGCGGCTATTATACGCTTTCCTTCAATGTGCTGAAGCGCAAATTCAATATCGATCCCGGTAGTATCGTCACCTGGACAGGCGATCCGACGCAGGCGACCGTGAACCTGACCGCTTCTTATACTGCCTATACGCCGAGCATCGACCTGGTGTCGAATGAAATTACCTCGCTTCCCGACAACGAACGCAATAAATTCCGGCAGAAATTACCGTTCCTCGTGACGCTCAAGATGAAAGGGGATCTGCTGAAGCCGAAGATCACCTTCGATATTTCGCTGCCCACTACGATCCTGACCCTCTACCCGGACGTTGACCAGCGGCTCACGCAGCTGCGAATCCAGCAATCCGAAATGAATAAACAGGTATTCGCGTTGCTGCTGCTCGGCAGGTTTGTAGGTGAAGATCCACTGAACTCCGAAGCCGGCGGAGGATCCACTGTGGGTAACCTGGCCTTTTCAAGCGCCAGCCAGATCCTCACGAACCAGATGGACCAGGTAGCGGCGAGCCTGATCAAACAGGTGGATATCCACTTTGACCTCAATAACCAGCAGGACTTCAGCACGGGTAAGAAATTCGATTATACCGAGCTGGACGTTAAGGTTTCCAAACACCTGATGAGCGACAGGCTCAATGTCAGCGTGGGCAGCAACTTCGATGTTACGGGTACGGGCGCTCCCGGTCAGGCGCCGTCCAATCTCGCGGGTGACGTAGATGTAGCGTATAAGCTGTCCAAGGATGGCCGGTACCTGATCCGCGCCTATCGCCAGAATCAATACGAGGCGGTGGTGGAAATGCAGGTGGTGGAGACAGGCGTGGGTTTCGTCTTTACCTTCAATTACGACAAATTCAGCGAGATCTGGCATCGGGCCAAAGGCTACCAGATCGAAGCAAGAAAAACAACAAATTCCAGTTCAACCCCGAAATGATGACAGGCTTTCGACATCGAAGCAAGAAAAACGACAAATTCCAGCTCAACCCCGAAACGATGAAAGGCTTTCGACATAAGCTCCGGCTTTTTATATGGATGGGACTATCGACCGCTGTCATCGCGTCATGCAATGAGTCCAAACATCTGACGGTGAACCAGGCGTTGTATGCGGCCAATAAGATCAAGGTCGAGTCTTCCGTCCCCATGAAGAAGAAGGAGCGAAATCAATGGAGCGAGGATCTGGAAGCTTATCTCCAGCCGAAGCTGAACAGCAAGTTTCTCGGGCTTCGGGTAAAGCTGTGGATCTACAACATCGCGGGGCCGGTGCATAAGACAAAAGGTCTCAGGCATTGGATCAAATACAAACTGGGGGAGCCGCCGGTCCTGGCATCGCCGGCGATCCTGCAAAACAACGCCCAGGTGCTGCAGAGCCATCTGGAGAACAAAGGTTTTTTTCACGACACGGTGATCGTCACCACCTTCGTCAAGGACAAGCATCTGACGGCGACCTACACGGCGCAGATCGGGCCGCGCTATATCATCGGGAAGATCAATTACCCGGATGATTCGGATGACGTCAGCAACCGGATCGATACCTTGCAGCGTCACTCACTGCTGAAAAAGGGCGACTTCTATGACCTCGAAACGATCAAGGAGGAACGGGTCCGCATCGATGACCGACTCAAGAACCGGGGTTTTTATTATTTCAATCCCGACTATCTCATCGTGGATCTCGACACGGCGGTGGGCGACCATCACGTAAATATGTTCATGCGGTTAAAAGACGAAATGCCCGATCCGGCCCGGGAGATCTATCACATCAACCATGTTACGGTCTACGCCAACTATGCCAATAGTTCGGATACCGGCTCCTCGCATGCTTATACCACTCCGGAGGGCTATCGCGTCATCGATACCTCGCACTATCTGCGACCGAGCGTATTCAGCCGGACGCTGGTGATCAAGCCGAATGACATCTATAAGGAGAATGATGAGAACAGGAGCCTGAGCCGGCTGGTGAGTTTGGGCGTCTTTAAGTTCGTAAAGGCGCGTTTCGAGCCTGCTTCGTCCGCGGATACCAATAATAAGCTGAATCTTTTTTATTATCTGACCCCGTCGCAGAAGAAGCAGCTGCGATTCGAGGTCACCGGGCTTACCCGCAGCGATAATACGACGGGTACCGAAGTGGCGCTCAACTGGCGGCATCGCAACCTGTTCCGGGGAGCGGAGTTGTTCAGTGCGCGGCTCTATGGCGGTCTCGAGGGGCAGTCCGTCAATAAATCACAAAAATCGCTTACGCGGCGTACGGGTCTCGATCTTAGTTTGACGATCCCGAAGATCGTGGCCCCTTTTCATCTGAATACGAGCGGCAAATTTGTGCCGCAGACGCGCATCGAGGCGGACTATGATATCTTCGAGAACAACTCCTTATATACGCTCACCTCGTCGCGGTTGAGCTACGGCTATCAATTCAAGAACCGGATTACCTCGGAGAACGGGATCACCGTGCTGGGCGTCAGCTATGTCCGGCCTTCTAATATCACGGACAGTTTTCAGCGGACCCTCGATACCAATCGCAACCTGGCCTATTCTATCGAACCGCAACTCATCATCGGTCCGTCCTGGAACTTCAACTACAACTCCGTGCTGGATTACCGTAATGCGCGCCGGCCGAATAATTATTGGTTCAATGCGAATGTGGATTTCTCGAATAATCTTTTGGGGATCTTTTCCGGGGCCGATTTCGAGAAGACGGGGAAGCAGAAGGAGATCTTCGGGGTGCCTTACGCACAGTATATGCGGTTCGAGGCCGATTTCCGGCATTATCTGAGCTTCAGCAAGTACAGCATGCTGGTCTCGCGGGCCGATGCGGGGGTGGGGATCGCGTATGGAAACAGCAGGAGCCTACCCTTTGTGAAGGCTTTTTTTGCGGGGGGGACCAATGACATCCGGGCCTTTAGGGCCAGGGCGCTTGGGCCGGGGAAGTATTTTGCGGGGGACCCTAATAAAGATGCGTTTATTCCCGACCAGCCGGGGGATGTCAAGCTTGAATTCAACCTGGAGTACCGGGCGAAGCTATTGGGGCTTGTCAGGTGGGCGGTTTTTACGGACTGGGGGAATGTGTGGACGCTGCGCAGTGACACCAGCAGGCCGGGGGCGGTGTTTACGTCGCATTTTCTCAATGATTTTGCCGTCGGCGCGGGCGCCGGTCTGCGCTTCGATCTGACGATCGTGGTGCTGCGGATCGATGTGGCGGTTCCGCTGCGGACGCCGTGGAAGCCGGAGGGGTCGAAGTGGAATTTTCGTGCGGCGACGGATATCAGCGATATGGTGTTGAACCTGGCGATAGGGTATCCTTTTTAGATCTGCGGCGGGGGCAGATAGCAGGGGGCGGTCCGGCGGTCTGGCCGGGGCGGGGACTTTGCCCGGGGGCGGTCCGGCGGTCTGGCCGGGGGCGGGGACTTTGCGGGCGTCCAGACTCCTCCACAGGCGGGAATCTTTTCCCCGCTTCGAGGGCGCGGCAGCCTAATGGCATTATTTTTTTATGCCATTTAATTGTCAAGAAGAATTTTTTAACCTGTTTAAACATAGCTATATGAAAGACCAGAAAAACAAGCAGTCCCAGCCTGAACAGAGTAAGGATACCCAGCAAAGCAGGGATAAAAGTCAGGGAGATATGGGCAGTTCAGATCAGGGCATGAAAAAGGGTCAGGGAAATATGCAGGAGAAGAATAAGCCTAATATGTCGGATGCCAAGTGGGAGCAGCCGGTAGGCTCGGACATCGAAAATCCGGACAAGGAAAATGATCCGGAAAAGAAGATCAAGATCGACGATGATCCGGAACAGACGAAGAAGAAGGTGCCGAACATCGGCGAATAGCAGGGCTTGTCCCGGTATGATGCACGTCATGTTTGTGAGCACACAGCAAGTCATGTTTGTGACCGCACAGTATGCATGATGCACGTCATACCGGGATATTAATATTTTTTTTATGAAGTCGAAGTTTAATGAGCAAGGGGAGCATGGCCCCTGGAAGATAACCGGACAGAATAAAAAAACTTTGAATATCTTAAACGACCTTATCCGGATAAATATAGATCGTATCACGGGATATGAGAAGGCTGCGCATGCCGAGACGACGCCCGAGCCCGAGATTCGCGATATCTTCTACAGGATGGCCACGGATAGCCGGGCTTATGTCAATACACTCCATGCGGAGGTCCTGCATCTCGGCGGCGCACCGGTAACGCAGAGTACGATCAGCGGGAAGATCCATCTTCACTGGCTGGAAGGAAAGAACAGTTTCGATGGCGTGGATACGCCGTCGCGGTTGGGTGCATCGCTGGCGGCCGAGCTGGCGGTGCAAAAGGCATACGAGCAAGCGCTCGACGAGCAGAATCATCTGTCGCCGCCAATTCATGATCTCGTCGAAAACCAGAGTTGGGGACTTGAAAGGTCGTACCAGCGTTTGGCGGTGCTGAGCGAAAGTTTTAATCAAACAATATGAGCGATACTGCTCCAGAACTATGATCAATACCACCGATCTTTCCGAATTCGAAGAGCTGCTCCCGGGGGATTGGGTGCGGCGGGATTCGGGGGCTATCTATTCTTTTACGACGGACAACATGTCGCTGCGGGATGAACGGTTGTTCCGGCAGCTGTATATTGCACAGCCCGGGGCAGGCGGGGGCCGGACTTCGGTGCCATACGCATTGACCATTGAAAATAGTTATTGCGGGATCATTGCCGGGGATGAGAAATTTATTATTACGCGCATCGCCAAGCATCCGGATGGGTCGATGGATATGGAATGGCGGGATAAGGCCAATGCGTTGATCGGGTTTCACCGCGAGGGGTGAGGGGGTATGGCTACCCGTGTTTAAAATACTGGATCTCGCGTTCGTGTTTTTTTGCGGCTTCCATGGTATCGAAGGTCCCGAGGTTTCTTCTTTTTCCTGTTTTTGCATTTTTTGTCCGCGAATAGATGCGGTATTGGCCGGACTTCAGTTTACGTATCATAACTTTCCTTTTACTTAATGGTATAAAAAAATTGGGCCCCGTAGACACGGCGCCCTAAGTTTATTCTTTCAGGTTTATTGACTACATTATAATGTAAAAAAGTATGCCAATCCTTGCGCAGCGGGAGCGTTTGTCCCGTGTGCAATATTTTCCTCAACTGATACCGTTTTTCGATGAACCGCAGCCATATTTCTCCCCGTGGCAAATGGTTGGCAGGCCGCACTTGTGGCTGATAATGAAACCTTCCCGCGCTTATTCCGGTTTTACCCACTGACGCGATGCGGGAACTGGTATTGATTTTGAAAAAAACTACAGTTAAACTGACAAATTATGTTGCCCCAATCCGATCTCCGCTTTTTGCAGGAAAAGATACAAGACCTCAAACATGCGCTTTTTTTCAGCCAAAACACTTCTGTACTGAGGATAGCGACCACGATCATTTCTGTTTTGAAGGTGGATGAGCTGGGTCAGATGTGGTTCTTTGTATCACGTCCCCAGCAAGCTCTTCATGAATTCGATAGAGAATTTCCCGTAAAGCTGGAATTTTTCAAGAAGGGAAAGGATTTCTTTTTGCATGTTTCGGGGAAGGCATTTATAGTCACTGATCCGGAAGAGTTCAATGGGCTGGTACACGATGATATCAAGGAGCTGGCCGGCGCCAACCTGGTATTGATCCGTGTTCAGATGATGAAGGCCGACTATTTCGAAAGCGGGCCGACGGCCGCACAGAGCAGCTGGTGGCGCGATCTGCGCAATCATCTGCATACCTGGATGTTCAATACGCGTCCGGGTTACAAGCCGTACTATCTTACGGATGGTCCGGTACCGGCGCTTTCCTACAGGCCGGTGGCTTAGTTTTCGTTAGTTTTCTTCGATCTTTGTTGGTCCGTACCCTACCTCTACTTTTTCCGCACAATATCCACACAATTTCTTCCAGTATCCGCACGACGCCGCGGTTGGCAGTTTTACCCTGGACGGTACTGCAGTTGACAGTTTTATGCCGCACGACAGACACCAGATAGCAGGCCATAGGTCGATACGTCATGGCACAGGAATTGAGGCGGTTGAAGAAAAATTCTTGTAATTGAAAAACAGCGTTTTATGAAAAAATTATCCAACTATTGTCTTGCCGGCGCTTTTGCAGTGCTCTGTTTTAGTTGTAACAACGGTTCATCGGACAGTACTACCGCCGCCAAGGATTCCAATGCTGCCAAGATGGACAGCGCGAGGGCTGACTCCACGGGCAAGGCTGCCATCCCGAGTACTGTATCCAAGTCCGACCAGGATTTTGCGGTCAACGCGGCTAACGCGGGGATGACGGAAGTCCAGGCGGGACAGATCGCTCAGCAAAAGGGTACGGCCAAGGATGTCAAGGAATTCGGCGCCATGATGGTCAAGGATCACACGGAAGCGAACGACAAGCTGAAGGCTATCGCTGCGCAGAAGAATATTACCTTGCCTTCCTCGGTTTCGAACGATATGCAGAAAAACCTGGATGATCTTCAAGGCAAAAGCGGGAGGGATTTCGACAAGGCCTATATAGATATGATGGTTTCGGATCATAAAAAGGTGATCAGCGCCTTTGAAGACGAGGCTAAGAACGGGTCCGATGCGGATATCCGGGGTTTTGCGGACAGCACGCTGCACACGCTGAGGCATCACCTCGATGAAGCGCAGAAATGCAAGAAGATGCAAAAAATGTAAGAAAGATGATGAAACCGAAACCAGAAGGTTTCCGGCGCATTCTTTCATAACGAAAACATATACGGGGTCTATTTTAAAAGGCTGCTCGAACATCCTGTGGGGGGATGTATGGGCGGCCCTTACCCTATCCGGGCATCTCGCGCACGGCTGGCTCGCGGCAGGTTGCGCATTTAGAGCCGGGGCGGGTTCTTTTGGCTCCTCGAGCACGGGCAGAAGATTTCGTTTCCGGCTACTCCGTTTTCAGACTCCTGGCGGGGTTCATCTGAGCGGCCTTCATGGCCCGTAGTCCGACGGTCAGCATGGCGATCACGACGGCCAGCGCCCCGGCGCCCAGAAAGATCCACACGGTGATCGGGGTATGATAGGCGAATCCCTGTAACCAGCGATGCATCGCATACCATGACAACGGCGTGGCGACCAGGATCGCGATGATCACGGGTTTGACCAGGTCTTTGGAGATGAGCAGCACGATGCCGCTGACGGTGCCTCCGAGGACCTTCCTGATACCGATCTCCTTAGTCCGCTGACCGACGGCGAAGGTTACCAGTCCCAGCAATCCAAGACAGGCGATAAAGATAGCCATCACGGTAAAGATCAGCAGCAGGCTGCCCTGTTTCCGTTCCGCGGTGTACTGCCGGGAGAAGTTCTCATCGAGGAAATGATATTCCAACGTCGCAGCGGGGTCAAACCGGTGATAGACCTGCGTGATATATTTCAATGCCTGCGGGATGCGGGCGGGGTTGACGCGGACGGCGAGGTTATCTTCTTCTTTGGGCACCGGCGGCATTTCCAGCACCATAGGCTGGATCTTGTGTTGAAGGGAATAGATATTGAAATCTCTGACGACACCGATGATGGTGGCGGTACTCATCTTGTGGTCGGGGCCGATGAAGAGCTGCAGCCTTTTGCCTACGGCGCTGGCCCAGCCCATTTCCTTTTCGAATGTTTCGTTGACCAGTACGGAGCCGCTGACATCGGTCGGCTGCGTGGCCGAGAAATTACGGCCTGCCTTCAGTCCGATCTGCATGGTGGGCAGGTAGTCGGCGTCGATGTAGAAGCTTTGCACCTGTTTGCTTTCATGGGAGAATGCGCCATTCTCCTGGAAATATACGGGCATGGCGCCGATATCGTTTTGGCCGATGGGGTTGCCGGCGGCAGCCGCGGATTCTATGGAGGGGTCCTGTTCCAGCTGTGTCTTGATCTCTTCGACATGCTGACGTACGTCGGGGTTCGACAGGTGAAAGGTCAGGACCTGGTCTTTATTGAAACCGAGGTCCTTGTTCAACATATAGTGCAGCTGCAGATAGATGATGGCAGATCCTGCGACCAGGAAGATGGTAATGACGAATTGGAAGGTCACCAGCGATTTCCGGAAGAGGATGGTGTTTTGTTGATTGCCTTGTTCGCCCCGGAGCGAGGGGATAGTCTTGAAACCCGAGAGGAAGAGGGCGGGATAGATGCCCCCTAGCAGACCGATGAGGATGGAGAAAAGGCTTACTGCCGTCAGCGTTCGGGCCCAGCCAAATTGGGCGATGACGAGCTGTTTACCGGCGAAGTGGTTGAAGGCGGGTAGCAGCAGGATGACGAGGGTGGTCGCGATCGCCGCAGCCAGCAGGGCAAAAACCACCGATTCGGTGAGGAACATGGCCATCAGCTGTTTGCGGCCCGAGCCGATGACTTTGCGGACGCCGATCTCCTTCAGCCGGATGCTGGACCTGGCTGTGGCCAGA
>DASZOW010000599.1:0-11936 GCA_035550615.1 Puia sp. | reverse complement strand
CAGCTGGCGGCAACAATGGAAACGTCCGGACCTGCCTTTCTATATCGTACAGATCGCGGCCTACGGTTATAAATCGCTGGACAATGCGGCCCGGCTGCGTCAGGCGGAATACGAGATCTCCCGTAATATACCGCATACGGCGACGGCGGTAACGCTCGACCTGGGAGATATGAACAACATTCATTACACCCATAAACAGGAGGTCGGCGACCGGCTGGCCCGCATCGCCCTGGCCAAAGACTATGGCTTCACGCATCTCGTATGGCAGGGACCGGTATTCGCATCGGCGGCGGAAAAAGGAGACACCGTCGTCATCCGGTTCGAACCTTTGGCAGGCCGGCTCGTCGCCGGCAAACCTGGCGATGTCCCCGGAAGCAGACCGCGCGGCTTCGAGCTGGGCTATCCCTCCGGCGACAGCCTCGTCTATACCCCGGCAGAGGCGACAGTTGCAGACGATCGCGTTCTCGTATGGAAACCGGGACTGTCACATCCCCGCGCCGTACGCTATGGCTGGGGCCTGCCATCACAGGCCAATCTCTACGACACCGCGGGGCTTCCCGCCTTTCCCTTCGAGGTTAAGATCGGCGAAAATAGCCATGACGCGGCGGGCCGCCCGGCGACAGCCGAGACCAATCTCGCCTTCGGCAAACCCGTGGTCGCCAACTCCGCAGCTCCGGGCTTTCCCGCCTCCAATGTGACAGACGGGAAGATCACCCGTAATTCCAAATGGCAATCGGCCAATATAACGCCGCCGCATATCCTTGAGATCAACCTGCAACGATATTGCGACATCACTAAGATCGTCGTGCATACAGGCATCCCGGAATCGGAACGTACCGCCGCCGAGTCATCACAGGCCGCCGGATTCTGGTCGGCCAAGAATTTCAAGCTGCAATATTGGGACGACGCCAATTGGACCGATATCCCCAACACGGAAGTGCACGAGAACCGGCTTACCGATGTCCCCTTTGCGCTTAGCCCCGCCATCAACACCTTCAAGCTCCGTTTTGTCTGCGACGACGGCGAACCTATCAGCATCATGGAGATCGAGGTCTTCGGCAAGGCCACCGGCAACGCACCGGTAGCCGGCAGTGCAGCACCGGATCTGACGGCAAGAACCGAGCGAACCGCAGACCAGCGGCTCACGTTGAAGATCACCGACAGCGTCATCGGCAAGACCATGCGTTATGTCGGCTACAACCAGGGGTACTATATGCCGGGCGGCAATACATCCGGCTGGCTGGAATATGCCGGCGTCAACAGTCTCCGCGTGTGGACGACGCTCAACTCCTATGTCCCGGCCTCCGCCGTACAGGTAGACAAGACAGTGACCACCGTCGAAGAATTCGACCGGCGTAAGACGTCGCTCCGCGCCAGCCCCGAAAAAAATGTATTCATCCATTGGGACCAGTTGCTCCCACTCTATGAACACCCGGAAAAAGCTTCCAACACCAATCCCATGGTCCTCTCCTATTGTCTGTCGGAACTGAAACGCCTGCACATCGATCCCATTATCCAGGTCGGCAGTACGGATTTCGACAGCACGTGGAGCAATAAATGGAAACAATGGCAACGATACTATGCGCTGGCATTCTATTGCGCCAAAACGGGCAACGTCACCATGTATGCGATGCAAAACGAACCGAACCACCGGAACTCCGGCCCCATGAAGCTCGACCAGTGGATCGGCGGCATGCAGATCGTCTCGGATGCCCTGACCTGCGCCATCGAAGACGTCGACCGGCTCTATGGGAAACATCTCGAGGCGCGGATGGTAGGCCCTGTGACCGCGGGCAATAACCCCGAATGGTGGACCGCTGTAGCAAAAGCGCAACGTACCGACTATCACGGCCGCACTATCGACCACGATCTGCTCGGCATCTTTTCCACCCACAGCTATAACTCGCCCGCCGCCGGTTATGTACACCGTGTAGCCGATATCCGTAAACTCCTCGAAGCGAACCAACCGGGTGGAAAGGCCCTGCCCATCGTCTATACCGAGATCGGCCGCTGGATGAATGCCTACCTGATCGACAAGGAGGAGACCATGGACGATCCTTCCCTGTTCACAGAATGGGCCGGCATCTATGCCAACAACACGCTGAACGGCGCCTATGGCATGTGGGCCTTTAAATTTGCCAATACGGTCTCCACCAATTACCCGATGGGCATCAAATCGGGGCACCATTTCTCCTGGCCCGGTCGCCGCATCGTGGAAGACGCCTATATTGATCTCGCCCTGGGGAAACCTGTCACGGCAAGCGCCGCATCCGCCGATTGGCCGGCTTCCAATGTCACCGATGGCGACAAGTCGGACCGGAGCGCGTGGCATTCGGACAGCAGTACGGGGCCAAAATGGCTGGAGATCGATCTGGGTAAAGAACAGGAACTCGGCAGCGGCGTCGTGTATACCGGCGGCGCCCATGGCGATTATACGAGCCCGTCGAGAGTAAAAAATTTCAGCCTCCAATATATGGCCGCAGATGGCTGGAAAGATATCCCCGGCTTCAGCCTGCATAACAACAAGTATTCGCAGGTATTCCTCCTCTTCAGGACTCCGGTGACCACAAGCCGCATCCGCTTTCTCTCCACCGATCCCGGCGTCATCCGGGTCCGCGAGATCAAGGTCTTTGCAAAGAACGACGGACCATCCGACGTCCCCGACTACGACGTCTCGGGCATCCAGCGCACCGGCGAGGTCGTCCATCTATTCGCCAAAGGTTTCAAAAACGAACACCCGCTACTGGCTACCCGGACCAGCATTCCCGACGATAACCTCCACGTCCTAGCATCATACGACCCGGCGTCCGGAAACTATTACTGCTGGCTCGTGCAACGCGGCGGCTACACCGATCATCTCACCCTGGATCTCGGCGCGCTTCCCGTTAATGCCGGCGCCCCCGTGACCGTAGAAACCGTCGGCCCCACCTCTTATGGAGAGGTCACCGGCGTATATCCCCTACCCTCCGGAAGGTCGCTGACGATCGCGCTGCCGGGACAAACGGTCATGCTGCTGACGATCCCTTCCGGAAGCCAGAAAAAAACAGTGGTCGCCGCCGCAGCCGTCGCCGCCGTTTCGCCAAAAGGCCCGCTGAATACCTTGCAGATCGCACTGGATGCGTCGAAGCCGGAAAAGAACAAGGTGAGCTATATTCGCTTCGATCTGGCCCATACACGCGCAGCCAGCGCTTCGCGCATCCTTTTGAAAGTACATGGCTCCAATATAACGGACACGGCTATCTATCGTTTTCATGTGTACGGCCTGCCGGCAGACGCATGGAAACATCTGACCTGGAAATCGGCTCCAGAGCTGGACGCTAAGGAAGCGCTGATCCATGAGGTAGGCCGCAAAGCCTTCGTCGCCGGCGAACTGGCCATGGGCCACACGCCCAATGACCACTGGCTGGACGTTACGGCGCTCGTTAAAGGGCATGCAGGGACGTCGATCACCTTTGCGCTGATACGCGAAACGCGCCATACCGGCGACGATGCCGATAAAGACAGGACAATCCAGATCGATGAAAAGCCGCAACTGATCTACTGGACCGCTCCTACCGCTCCTATGGAACGACCTGTTAAAACTTATAAATGACCGCCGATATGATACGGATAAAGCAAGCCACCGCCCTTTTTTGTCTCTGCTGTACCTTCGGATTTCTGAAAGCCCAGCAAGCCGAACGCAAGCTCGTGATCGTAACATTCGACGGCTATCGCTGGAAAGACGTCTTCCGTGGGGCAGACAGCGCCCTGTTCTTTCCCAGCCTCCATGGGTCCAAAGACAGTTCCCTCCTGGCAGAAACCTTCTGGGCGCCGACGCCGGCCGAGCGCCGGCAGAAACTGATGCCGTTCTTCTGGAAGGTCATCGCCAAGCAGGGACAGGTATATGGCGACAGGGACGTTCGCAGCCTCGACAACGTGACAAACCCCTACTGGTTCTCTTATCCGGGATACAACGAGATCTTTACCGGATATGCCGATACGGCGATCAATTCCAACGACTACCCCGCGAATCCCAATGTTACGCTCCAGGAATACCTGAACCGCCAACCGGCATTCAACGGCAAAATTGCCGCTTTTGCATCGTGGGTGGCATTCGAACGCATTCTAAACAAAGAACGAAGCGGCATTCCCGTCAACGCCGGCTATACAGCCTTTACCGGGCCGGGCCTTACCGCCGCACAGGCCGCGCTCAGCCAGGAGCAGTTCCTGCTGCCAAAACCATTCGGCATACATGAACGCCCCGACGCCATTACGTATCAACTGGCGAGGGAATACCTCCGGCAGGAACATCCGCGCGTCCTTCAGATCAGCTTTATCGAAACCGACGCATTCGGCCACCAGGACAAATACGACTCGTATCTGCAATCCGCCCGCAACGACGACGCAATGCTCGAAGACCTTTGGGACTATCTGCAAAGCGATCCTTATTATAGGGACCAAACGACCCTGTATATCGCCACGGATCACGGCCGGGGCGACCATGCGAACTGGACCCATCACAACAGCAAGACACCCGGCAGCGACCAGATCTGGTGTGCGATCATGGGACCGTATACGGCGCCGCTGGGAGAGGTGCGAAATGTGCAGGTCTGGCAGAAACAATATGCCCGCACCATGGCGGCCCTGCTGGGTGTCGATTTCCCCGGCACTGCGAGTCATCCCGCCGGGCCGCCGATCGAAACGGCGATCCGCACAAATCCAGGATCCGCATCCGGTACCCGCGGCGCCCAACAGACAAGCAACGACGGCGCCAAAGAACGGCAATACCTGGTCGGGGCTCTCGTCCGCATCGCCGATCCCGTACTCGAAAACCTGAGCAAAGGCGAGCTGCATCACCGGATGCCGATAGAAGCCGCAGACATGTCCAAGCGTTCCTATAGCACCCATCTCGAAGCCTTCGGCCGGCTGCTGGCCGGGATGGCGCCCTGGCTGGAACTGGGACCCGATGCGTCTCCCGAGGGGCAGCTGCGAAAAAAGTATATCGATCTGGCCGTGGCCTCGATCAAAAATGCCGTCGACCCGGCTTCGCCTGATTTCATGAACTTCTGCCAGGGACGCCAGCCCCTCGTAGATGCTGCCTTCTTTGCCCAGGCGCTGCTTCGCGCACCGGTCCAGCTTTGGGGCCGCCTGGATACCACCACGAAAAAACGTACGCTCGACGCGTTGCGTTCCTCCCGCGTTATTACTCCTTCCTATACCAACTGGCTGATGTTCAGCGCAACCATCGAGGCAGCCTTGCTGCGCTATGGCGGCGAATGCGATAAGATGCGGCTGGACTACGCCATTCGCCAGTTCATGAGCTGGTATAAAGGCGACGGCGCCTATGGAGACGGACCGGAATTCCACTGGGACTATTACAATAGCTTCGTGATCCAGCCGATGCTCCTGGAGACCTTACAGGTGCTGCAACAGGCCGATCCCAAAAACAAGGATAACCAATTCTACGACGACGTCTTCAAACGCAGCCAGCGCTATGCCGCCGTCCAGGAACGCATGGTCTCGCCGGAAGCTACGTACCCGCCCATCGGCCGCAGCCTTGCCTATCGCTTCGGCGTCTTTCACCTGCTGGCAAAAATGGCGCTGCTGCATGCCCTCCCAAAAGAGCTGGCGCCACAGCAGGTCCGCGCCGCGCTGTATGCCGTGATCCACAAAAGCCTCGAAGCGCCAGGCACTTTCGACAGCCAGGGCTGGCTGCGCATTGGCCTGTATGGACATCAGCCGGGGATCGGGGAAAGCTATATCTCAACCGGCAGTCTTTATCTTTGCTCGGAGGCTTTTCTGCCCCTGGGCCTGCCGCCCGGCGATCCTTTCTGGCAGGGACCCGACCAGCATTGGACCTCCTGGAAGATCTGGCACGGCGAAGACATCCACACCGATCACGCTTTATAACATGAATATGAAGAGATGCTGTTTATGGCTTGTCCTGGCCTTCCTGGCAAACCGCCTTTGTGCACAAAAGACGCAAAATGCGCCGCAAAGCCAGCGCCCCAATGTCATCATCATCCTGATGGACGATATGGGGTATGGCGACATCGAACCCTATGGCATGACGGCCGTCCCGACTCCGCATTTCAACCAGCTGGCGGCGGAAGGCATGCGTTTCACGCATTACAGTGTGGGGCAACCGATCTGCACCGCCTCCCGCGCCGCCCTCCTCACCGGCTGCTATCCGAACCGCATCGGCATGCACGGCGCCATCGGTCCGCTGTCCAATGAAGCGCTGAACCCGAGCGAAGAGACGCTGGCCTTCCTGCTCAAAAAAGCCGGCTACCGCACGGCGATGATCGGGAAATGGCATCTCGGCCGAAAACCGCCTTTCTTTCCCATTCATTATGGTTTCGACTCCTTCTATGGCCTCCCCTATTCCAACGACATGTGGCCGAGGGATATCCATGGAAACAAGATCACCGATACGGCAAACGCCCGTTACAAATGGCCGGAGCTGGTCCTTTACAATGGCGACACGGCCGTGGATACCATCCGCTCATACGCCCAGCAGGAACAGCTGACGACGTTGTACACCGAACACGCGGTATCTTTTATCAAAGCCAACTGGAACCGGCCTTTCTTCCTCTATCTTGCGCATTCGATGACCCATGTGCCGCTGGCAGTGTCGGATAAATTCAAAGGAAAAAGCGAACTGGGCCTTTTCGGCGATGTCATCATGGAAGTGGACTGGAGTGTCGGCCAGATCATGAAAGCATTGGACGAAACAGGCATCGCCCGCAATACCCTCCTCATCGTCACCAGCGACAACGGCCCCTGGCTCAACTTTGGCGATCATGCGGGCAGCTCGGGCGGGTTCCGCGAAGGCAAATCGACGACATTCGAAGGTGGCACCCGGGTGCCGCTGATCGTCCGCTGGCCGGCAAAGATCAAACCGGGTTCCATAAACAGCCATCTCATGACCAATATGGACTGGCTGCCTACGATCGCAGCTGTCGCCGGCGCCCCGTTGCCGAAAAAACGTATCGACGGGATCAACTTTCTGCCTTCGATCACTACCGGCGCCCCCAGCCCGCGCCAGGTCTTCTACTACTATTTCAAGACCAACGAGCTGCAGGCCGTACGCTATAAACATTGGAAACTGGTGCTGCCGCATGTCTCGTCCAGCTATAAGCTGCTCCACGGAAAAGACGGCCGTGGCGGAAAGATCGCACACGTGCCCGTGCCCATGGCGCTTTACGATCTGGCGCACGATCCCGGCGAAGCGTACGATGTACAGGAACTGTACCCGGATATAAAACAAAAGCTGTTGCAGCTGGCCGATTCGGCCAGGGATGATCTCGGCGACGATCTCACGGGTAAACCAGGCCGGAACAGACGCCCCGCCGGACACATCGATAATCCCTAAGGGCGGTCAACGCGCCGGCCCATCTTCATGTATAATAAATTCAACGATTGCAGATTAGTCCCGGACGGGTCGGCGGCGTATGCCTGCTTAAAATAAAACAACGCCCCGGCGGTATCGCCAAGCTCGAATTTCAGCCTCCCGGCGTACAATGCATACCGTGTATTCAGCGGGCGATCCAGGTACAATGCCTCCGCGACCTTCGACGCCGTCGGCTTATCGCCCACACGCATACTATAGGCATAGAGCTCCTGCATCGCCTGCAGCCAGGTGATCCGGCCCACGGCGACGCCGCCGGCCAGCTGCTCGGGCACCGAATTGCCACGTTTGAAATCCGCCGGAATGGGCTCATTGAACGGCCACCTGCTCCTGAGCATCATGATCGTATAGGCGCCATTCAGCGAATCCATGGCAGTCACCGGCATCTTTACCAGCAGGCTGTCAAAAGCCAGGGTATCCGCCGCGGGTCGTGCAAATAAATGCGCCCGGGCAATCGCCTGGCAAAAGGCATCGGATAATAGCGCATATCCATAAAGGTTGGGATGCACATGTTCAAGCATGGTCTCTTTACCCACGATACCATGGGGAGACGCTTCCTCGAAACGTCCCAAAGCATCCACCAAATGGACATTTGGATAGGCCCCCGCCAGCTGCACGATCACGCTATCGATAGCCATCGGCGCCCTGAACCGCAAGGCATCTATTTCCCGGGCTTGAACATAATACCGCCTGGCGAGATCGAAAGCCCCGGCCCGATACGCGCTGTCGCCAAGCGCATACTCGCGGCTGCCGCCCGAGAATGGTTTGAGATCTTTTTCGTTGCTGACCACCGTACTCAGGAAGACCGGCACGCCGCGCGTCGACGTGACCCGGCAAAGCTCCCGCATATTATCGCGAAACTGCCGGATTCCCGCCAGATATGCCGGGGAGCCAAATACTATCTGCTGATCCGCTGCCATGCGCTGCATCAGGTTCTCCCGCTGATCCGGCGTCCCCGATTGTCCCCGAAGCTCCGACCATAAACGGCCCAGCAGCTGCACCAGCCGGGATCGCCGCAACGCCAGGATCGTCATGACCAGCCAGCGGCTATTGGCGATATGACTGGTGGAACCTACGCCCAATGCACCGTAATATTCGTTGTGACCGGCATATACCAGGATCGCATCGGGCTGGTAATCCAGGACCTGCCGGCCAAAATCCAGCACGGTATAGGAATTCACGGCGGTAAGCGATACGTTGATGATCTCGAAATGCAGCCCGGGATGCTCATGCATCAGCCGAAATTTCAGCCACCGGTGAAATGACCCGTTGTGAAAATAAGGATACCCCGCCGTTGTAGACTCGCCGAGTACAAAGATGCGGAACGTGCCCGCCGGCTTATTCTTCAGGAAAGGTTCGACGAAACCCCTGGTCTCATTGGCCGTATCGGAGAAATAACGCTCCGAGGCATATTTATTCATCACGCAGTACCGCGGATCATCCGGATACCGGATAAAAAGCTGCGTATCATGGCCATACCCAAAAACCCTCAGCGACAACTCTACCAGCGCCAGCAATAACACCGGTAACAGCATAGCGATCCCCCGGAATGCCCAGCGCCGGCGCCGCGATACGGGCCGTGGCTCCGCACGAAACCGCTTATTCTCCATGCTCCGCCCCCTCCGCCGGGAACCAAACCGTCATTTCTCCTGCGCCGCGATTGGCCCAATCGCAATAGGGGATCGCCGTCATCTGCACAGAGCCCGACTGTCCCTTGCGGTCTACCATCCCTTTGAGCACCGTTACTCCGTTGAAAAGGCCGGACTCAAAAGCCGGTTGGAAGCCCGCGGTAACCGGGATCTTCAGATCGCTGACGCTGCCTCCGTTATCGGGCCATTCGGCCGCATACATCACCGGCCCGCGTTGCAAAGCTACCTTGCCGCGGTCTGCCGCCACCGCCGTATCCGCTATCACTTTCCTAACCGTCATGGGTAGATCCCATTCTACCTTATCGCCCTTTTCCCAAAGCCGGTCGATCACAGCATAGCCATGATCGGTCTTATACGCATACTCGCGTCCGTTGATCCTGACAACGGGCTTCGCGATCATCCCCGTATGTGCATACATATACAAGCCGGTGGGCGAAGCCTCGTCCTGCGCCCATCCGGGGATGCGCAACCGCATCCCGAAATGAACCGGCGAAGCCACCTCCACATCGAAATTCAGCCGGCCATCCCAGGGATAATTGTTCGATTGCGTAAGATGCATCGTCTTGCCGCCTATGGTCAGCTCGGCCGTGCTGGCTATAAAAAGATTCACGTATAGCTGATCACCGCGCTGTGCATACACGTATCCGGGCAGCGACGGCAGGAAACGCACCATATTCGTCGGACAACACGAGCACTCGAACCAGCCCGACCGTTCCCGCTCCAAGGAGGGATAGGTGGAATCCCTGGTAACCTGCATCGCATTGGTATAAAAGAAAGTTTTTCCATCCAGCCCTACCCCCGAGATCAGCCCATTGTACAACACCTTTTCCAGCACGTCGTAATAGCGGGAATCTCCATGCAGGAGGAACATCCGCTCATTCCAGAAGACCTCGCCTATCGAAGCGCAGGTCTCGTTGTAGGCCGTGGTATTGGGCAGATAATAGTCGTCGCCAAAACGTTCCCCGTCGGGTACGGCGCCGATGCCGCCCTGGACATAGACCTTCTTCCCTACCATATTCTCCCAGATGCGATCGATCGCCTTGATATAGGCGCTATCCCCCGTAAGCGCCGCCACATCGGCCATCCCGGAATAGAGATACATGGCGCGGACGGCATGGCCTTCGGCCTCATCCTGGTCGACGACCGGCTCATCGTCCTGCCAGTACATGCCATTCTTCCATTCATTGGTACTCGTCTTGTCATAAGCCCGATGCCCGCGTTCATCGATAAAGAATTTCGCCAGGTCCAGATAGTCCTTCCTGCCGGTGATCCGGTACAGCTTTACCAGCCCCATTTCGACGATCTCATGTCCCGGCGCTACATGTCGCTTCCCCGGGCCGAACGTGCGAACGAGCAGATCGGCATTCTTAAGTGCGATATCGAGAAAATTACGCTCGCCGGTAGCGAGATAGTGTGCGCTGGCCGCTTCGAACAGATGCCCCGAGTTGTAAAGCTCATGACTCAGCTCGTTCTCCTTGACCCATCTGTCCATTCCGGACCAGGGATGCGGATGCAGCGAGTCGATGGTCCGCGCGGTATAGAGATAGCCGTCGGGCTCCTGCGCCTTACCGATGATCGTGATCAGCGAATCGACATATCTGGCCAGCGCGGGATCGGGATGCACCGCCATCGAATACGAAGCGCCTTCGATCGTCTTGTAGATATCAGTGTCGTCAAATGGGAACTTGGTGCAGAACTTCCCTTTTCTCGCCGCGGCCATTACAAAATTCTTTACGCGACCGGTATTCTCGCACCTTGCAAAAGAGGCAGGTATCGTCGCCACGCGATTGGTCTCGATCCGGGGCAGCCAGAAATGATCGTCGAATTTGACCTTTGTAAAAGACACCGGCCGGATCGGGTAGTCCTGCGCAAAAGCGCCAATAGACAAAGCAAAGGACAGCAAAACTGCCCCTTGCATTTTAAGATTCAATTGTAAACGCATCTTCAGTATCCTGGGTTTTGTTTCAAATTTACATTAGTTTGTAGCGCACTCGTCGGAATAGGCAGCAAACTGCGATAAGCCCCGTTCGGCGAATGCGATAGCCAGGACTTGGTGGTAAACACGCCGAACCGGATCAGGTCCTGCCGCCGCCGGCCCTCTTGCGCAAACTCCCACCCCAGCTCGTCGAGCATCCGGCCATATTGTATATCGCTGACATTATCATAGGTCGTGGCCAAATGATTCCGGAGCCCGTAGCTATAGACTGTGGGATCGCTCAGTTCGGCGCCCGTTACAATTGCCCTGGCCGGGTTCGAGGTAAAATCACGCTGACGTACCTGTGTGACCAGTGTCGCGGCCGTATTGGCATCGCCGGACCGCAATTCCGCCTCCGCCTTCATCATCAGGATGTCCGCATACCGGAACAGAGGAAAATCATTGCTCATCCCTACCAGCTCACCCGTCTGGATCTGATATTTTCCTAACCGGAACCCATGAATCTCCTCGGAAGAATCGACACCGGGCAGCGCATTGATATAACGGAGCGGTTTTCCCGTATAAGCGCCAAGCTGGCCGATCAGCGTGTCGCCCGAAGCCGTGAACTGCTGTCCCTGTACCCAGTTTGCGGTAAGCCGGCTGTCATCCGGATCAAAGGTATTGATAAACTGCGGGATCGCGCAAATACCACCCCATGGCGAGTTCTGGAAATTATAGGTCGCCTGGTTCTCCGGCTGTAAGGTCTCCATATGAAGGGTCCACGCCGTACTCCCATCTGCCGTGTACACATTGTCAAACGGTATAGAAAACACGATCTCCCTGGAATTCTGATTCTCTGTAGCGAAGACACTCGACTGCACCGGCTCCAGGCTATAAAGTCCCGAGTTGATCACCTTGTCGCAGGCCGCGATACAATCGGCCCAGTCCGGCGTCCCGGTATACACACCCGCGTTGAGATACA